>DAORKB010000061.1:0-9738 GCA_035439365.1 Bacteroidia bacterium | reverse complement strand
GTTTTATTGTTTCTATTTTCAATTTATTTAGTTGCGAGTCTTTATTGCTTTTAAAACGAAAGTGTATAAATCATTTCCAAAAGTCAATCGTCTTATGAAACTGGAACTCATTTTCTTTTCTTTAAGTTTTATCTTATTCTTCGGATGCGGACAACCTAAAGAATCATCCTCAAATTCATCAAAAGATTCAATTATGCAGAAAGAAACAGTTATCCCGTCATTCCAGCAAGGTTATGCGACCGTGAACGGCCTTAAAATGTATTATGAAATGCATGGAAACGGTCAACCTTTGGTTCTGATTCACGGTGGTGGCTCAACGATCAATACAACATTTGGTAAGATTTTGCCAATATTTGCTAAAACATATAAAGTAATAGCTGTTGAATTGCAAGCTCATGGACGAACTGCTGACCGCAAGACCCCGACTTCTTTTAAACAAGATGCCAGTGATATCGTTGAATTGCTTAATCAGTTGCACATTTCTAAAGCCAGTTTTCTGGGGTTTAGCAATGGCGGACAAACGGCTATGCAACTGGCAATGTCATATCCGGAAAAAGTAAATAAGCTGATCCTCGCATCCATGTTTTATAAACGGGATGCTACTCCTGCCGCTTTTTGGGAAGGAATGGCACTTGCCAGATTGGTGGATATGCCTCAGGTATACAAAGATGAATTTTTAAAAGTAAACAATGATTCAGCAGCATTGCTCGCAATGTTTAACAGAGATGCCAATCGAATGCGCGCTTTTAAAGATTGGAAAGACGAGGACCTGAGAGCAATAACGGCTCCAACTTTAATTGTCATAGGAGATCAGGACCTGCCCCGACCCGAACATGCTGTTGAAATGCATTTGCTTATTTCTAACAGCCGTCTGGCTATTTTACCCGGCAACCATGGAAGTTATATGGGAGAAATCATGTCGTCTGATCAAACGGGTAAAGTACCTGAACTTTTTGTCGCCATGGTCGAAGAGTTTTTAAGCCAGGAAATTTCAACCGAAAACTAAAAATCAATTTATTGAACGTATTTTTTAATTTTATCCATCAAATTTAATTCTATTCTCCATGTTACAAAAAGGTACATCTGCCCCTGATTTTTCTTTGTTCTCAACACCTGATCAAAAATTATCATTGTCTGAACTTCGTGGTAAAAAGGTAATACTTGCTTTTTATCCTGCCGACTGGAGCCCTGTTTGCGGTGATCAATTGGTTCTTTACAATGAAACCTTAAAATATTTTCAGAAACACAATGCTATTCTTGTTGCTATTTCTGTTGATGGAATCTGGTGCCATCTAGCATTCAGCAAAGATCGTAATTTTCATTTTCCTTTACTCGCCGATTTTGAACCCAAAGGTGAAGTATCTAAATTGTATGATGTATATGATCATGAAGCGGGTGAATCAAAAAGAGCATTGTATGTGATCGATGAAGAAGGTATTATTCAATGGACACACCTTTCACCTGTAGGCATTAATCCAGGTGCAGATGGAATACTGGACGCTCTAGAAGCATTGTCTGAACTTAAAAAATTACCACATCTCAACTAAATTGTCATGCCCTTACGTCCCGCTGTTTCTGAAAAAGATCATGTTCAGGGAAATCCTGATGCTGCTATAGAATTGGTGCAATATGGCGATTATGAGTGTCCATACTGCTGGAAGGCATATCCGATTGTCAAGCGGTTACAAGCAAGCCTGGGTGATCATTTAAAATTTGTATTTCGAAATTTTCCTCTTACAAAAGTTCATCCGCATGCAAAAATGGCTTCACTTGCTTCCGAAGCAGCAGCCCTTCAAAATAAATTCTGGGAGATGCATGACCTATTGTATGAGCGACACAAGGACCTGCGTTATGAAGCTATTTTAAGCTATGCTAAAGAGCTAAATCTTGATCTCCATCTTTTTGAAACAGATATTAAAAAGCCTCAGTTGGAAGAAAAAGTGGATAGTGATTTTTTAGGTGGTTTGAGAAGTGGGGTAAATGCCACACCTACATTTTTTATCAACGGAGAAAAATATACCGAAAGCTGGGAAGAAAATAACTTACTGGAACACATCTGGACCAGTAACCTGGTTTAACTATTTTATTTGCGTTTCATATACTTATCTTTCAGCTTTTTATTTAGCTTTTCAATTGCATACCTCAACATCACACGTGGCATACTTTCTTTATTCTTATCTAAAAATTGAATGAGTCTTCTTTCGTCTCTTTTACCTGCTTCTCTTATCCAGCTTCCTATGGCTTTGTGCATCGATTCTTCCTTATCATTGATTAATAATTGAGCAAGTTCAAATGTATCATCGACTTCATCTTGCCTAATAAAAAAATAAGTGCTGACAATTGCAGTTCTTCTTTCCCATACATTTTTTGACTTTGCCAGCTTATATAAAATTGCTCTGGGCTTATCTGCTAAATAACCACCTATCACATAAGGTGCGCTCCTGTCAACCAAGTCCCAGTTATCAATTCGGTCATGACACCGAATATATAAATCAAACAATTCTTTCTTTTGTTCTTTCGAAATTTTTTTACTCCTTGCCTGAAAATCCATAATGCTCACTGCTCCTATCCTTGCTTCGTAATAGTTACTCTTTAACAACTTTTCAATCTCAATGAGTGGTAATAGTATAAACTCTTTCGATAAGCGAAAGATTGCGGCCATTTGACTGCCTAAGCTTTTTGTGAGTTTATTTTTTCCTTGATAAAATCGTAGATTATCACGCTGCGTTTTTGCTGAAGACGTGATTAATCGCTCCATAAATTGTTTGGCTGTAAGTGTGCTAATCGAATTGAGCTTGGAGGCTTGTCGTTTCATTATTGTTTAATTAATGAAGAACAAGATAGTATTTTAATTAAATCCTGGCTGTAATTTTACCATAAAAACTTCTTGTAATTTCACGAGGTGATGGAGAGGATGGAACAAATTCCGGATGATGATCATCCAATAAATTCTGTCCAACCACGCTTATTTGTAGCCATTTAGTAAACTTCCATCCGATTTGTATATCCAAACCAAAATAGCTGGGAACATACTTATTGGTGAGTACATCTACATAGCGCAATACAAAACCCGATTCAATTTGCTTTGGAAAATCAAATGTGGATTGAATCAAAAACTGATTGTTCGGATCATCGCTTTCAACTGTTCCTTTATTTAAATCTTTACTATCCGGTTTTACCTTTAATTTCTTTTCCAGAAATGTATATCCACCTTTTATTCTCCACCAGGACAATGGTTGAAACGTTGTTGCCAACTCTACTCCATACGTGTTACCTTCTACTCCATTTCCTATTTTAAATGGAAACGTTGTTGGTGTAGGACTTGGTTCGGCACTTCGTAACTTATCATAAACATTATAAAAAGTAGATGCTGAAAAAGAAAAATTGTCTGAAAACTGCGATCGCCAACCCAATTCGTAAGCCCAAACGGTTTCTGCTCTAAAATCACTTCCTACAATAATTGGAAATCCTGGAAATAAATACAAGTTAAATTCTTTATCAATTCGTGAAGGTGTTCTTACAGCTCTTGAAGCAGATGCCCAAATGGTGTTGTTTCTTTTTGGAAGCGTATAGGCTACTCGCGCACTGGGTGCATATTCCATACCAGTATAAACGTTGTGCTCAAATTTACAACCGAGTGTGAGGTGTAATTTTTCTTTAAGAATCGTGATTTTATCTTGTAAAAAAGTACTGTAAATGTGCAACAACTTACGCTCTGGATCTAAATAAAATAAGGGTAAGCTGGTTGTTTTGTGATCAATCAAACGCAAATTTCCACCCCAAACTATTTCCTGGCGTTTCCCTAATTGAAAACGATATTGTGCATCCAGATCATACGTTTTTAAATTTTCTGTAAATCCATTTCTGAAATCCCTCCATGCATTATCATAGTATGCATGAACCGTTAAATCGGATTTTTCAGAAAATGTATGTGTCCATCTTGCAAGTGCATTGCCACCCATTGCTACAACTGCCGAAGCAGCTTTGCCATCCGGGTTTGGATAACCATCATAAAAATCCGATTGGAGTGTAAGTACGTCTTTTGATGATGCTTGCCAATCAATTCGAAAGCCGGTCTGCCCGATTGACCATTCATCTTTTCCATCTGTACTATCACTTTTTGTAGGGTTTGCCAGGAGAGTACTTGCTTCTTTAAAAGCAGTTCCATATATCCTGTAGTGGATATTATCCCCTATCTTGCCTCCATACCGTAAATTGCCAAACCAGGGTTTTTGATTTCCACTGCCAGCTTCAATAAATAATCCCTGTGTTTTTTTTGAATTTTTTGTAATTATATTAATTACTCCGTTCACCGCGTTTGCTCCCCACAATGCTCCCCCTGGTCCACTTATAACTTCTATTCTATCCACATCCTCCAACAATACATTTTGTACATCCCAAAATACGCCCGCGTAAAGTGGTGTATAAACAACTCTTCCATCTATCATCACCAATAATTTGGAGGCCAATACATTGTTAAAACCTCTTGCACTAATTGCCCATTGACTTGCATTCACTTTTGCTACCTGTAAATTTTGTGCAAGACGAAGTGCCTCAGGTAATGTTGTTACTCCAGAACGCCGTATATCTTCTGATGTAATTACCTGGACAGCTGAAGCTACTTCCGTTAATTTTTCTGCACTTTTGGAAACGGAGAACACCTGAATGTTCATTAATTCTTCCAGACTTAAATTCTTCAGATTTTCCACACTAAGAATAGTGTCTGTCTGACCAAACGCTAAGATGGGAGAGGAATAGGCCATCAACAAAACCAAAAGGATCCGCTTTTTCAAGGTGTTGAGTTTTAGTATTGTTAAATGAAAACGTTATTCTATCCTGTCATTTTTTGCAAGGCTGCTATGATCCAGTCGAATTTCTATCCTCCATTTCCCTACAAAGAAATAATCAGATACTCAATAAATAAGAAGGTGATATACTATAACAAATGTATAACTATAATTCTTTTTTCAAAATTTTTAGGCGAGTAAAATGCACAATTATTAACGTTGTTCCTGTCTTCTTAACTTAGAAACATCATATCCTTTCTTTTTGCAGTTTTCAATTAGCTTATTATAAATAGAATCAGGTAGTGTGGAAGTTCGGCTCATTATATATAAAAAACTTTGCTTTGGATTTCCAACTACTGTGTATGAATAGTCATCTGCTAATTCAATGATCCAGTAATCTGCTTTAAATGGCCAGACAAATTGAACCTTCCATTTTGCATTACCGGATGTTTTATCTATAAATCCTTTTGATTTTACATTGCGTATTTTATCTGTCGCCGTTTTCTTATATGTAGTATAAATATCATAATCCCCCTTTTCATTTAGCGTATACGTTTCTGTGGTGTAGTTCCATTTTTTATCAAATAGCGTTGGAATAAATCCGATTACGTACCATTTACCTTCGTATTTTTTTACGTCTACGTGTTTAACTGTTTCTTGCCCCATTGCTTTTAATTGTATGATAGTAGCTATTATAAAAATCCATTTTCTCATGCGCGCCCATTTCAATTTTTGTACCTACCTGCCAACTGTTTATGTGTCAGCTATTTCCTTTCCATTTGATTTCATCTATATTTAATTATTGAGTAAGTCTTTCAACAGCCCCACCTGCATTACCTTTTTAAAAATAAACGGTAATCGCACAGTTTCCCCATCCATGCGTTAATCCATTTTCAATTTCAGGGCTAATAAATACGTTGGTGTATTCCAGTCTAACGTTTTTATAAGAAAGAACAAGTCCTGTGTACGCTGTTGCTACACCTCTTTTCACCTCCGCTGTTGATAGTGCATATATATCTTTATTAAAGAGCCCGCCTTGTAAGGTGGCATTGTAACCAACTGCCTTTCCCATAACCTTCCCAAAAACATAGCATTCCCATTTTCGTGTTTCTGTAGGAGAAACTAGTCGCGATCCTTCAAAATAATTCCGCATCCATCCCAGACGTAACAATGTTCCGGCACCTGCCTGATCATACAATGTTCCCAGTTTTATTTCACCTAAGGCCATCCACTGCAGAAATTTTATTTCTATCAACCCTTTTTCAAATCCTATATTATAATTAATGATAATATCGGTGGATAGCTGATTCTCCCAGCCAAGGGGTTGTATATTATTCAATGCTTTATGAATCCCCTTTTGCTCTTCTTCCCCTTTTGCATAGGGACCGAGAACACCCAGGTCAAGTTGTGTTATAAGCCGTTGTTTGCGCTTAAGATCAGATGATGCACACTCGTGCCGGATAAAAAGAAGTGCTGTAAAAGGACGTTCACCGTAATAAATTCCTTCGTGCCGGATACTTCTTGGTGTAAAGACATCTTGCTCCAATTGTATGCTATAATCGTTTACGGATGGTCTATATAGGCGCATAAGCAATTTGCTTACCGGAGATTTTTTAATAAAAGGGGATGCGAACTTCAGGTAAATTCCCTGCGTATAATATCGGTCTGTAGCACTGAAAAAATCATTATCATAGTTCAGTTCCACTAAACGGGAAGGTTTTAACACAGTATCTACCTGCGCAACAGCAGCAAAAGGCAGGAAACAATAGCACAAAAATCCGAATTTAAATGGTGTCATACGGGATATACGAGATTATTTTAAGGCCAGATTAGCATATGTCCGCGGCAAATCCGTTTTTTATATTCCTTTATTAATGTATTTTTGAAAACACGTAATCTCTCGCCAATGAAAATAGTTAAGAAAATACTTAAATGGTTTCTAATCATTTTTATTTTATTAAATCTTGCCATCATCGTTTGTGGGAAGACCTATTTATATAAGGCTATCGGAAATACTTATTTGAAAGGGCGTTCGGGACCAAATACAACAGAATATAAAATTTTTGAAAACCGGGAAGTAAAAGCCGGTAACTACCAAAAATGGCGTGTTTCAAAAAATTACAATTCAAAAAAAATAAGTGAACAACAAGCATTGGACTTTGCTAAGCTGCAAACCGGTGCGTTCGTGATTATTAAAAACGATTCACTTATCCACGAACAATATTGGGATGGATATGGTGAGGATTCGTACACCAATTCCTTTTCGATGGCAAAAAGTTTTGTAAGCATCTTAATTGGTTTTGCAATTGATGAAGGAAAAATTAAAAGTGTAAATCAGCCTGTAAGTGATTTTCTTCCTGAATTTAAAGAAGGTAAGAAATCTAAATTAACAATCAAACATTTATTGACGATGTCGTCAGGTATCAACTTCGATGAAGATTATAAAAGCCCTTTTGGCTTTCCTGCAAAATCTTATTATGGTACTGATCTGAAAAAACTAACATATGCTTATGATGCATCTTCGGAACCGGGGAAGGAGTTCATTTACCTAAGTGGTAATACAGAACTCCTGGCTTTTATCCTTAACAATGCAACAGGAAAAACAATCAGTGAATACGCCTCTGAAAAATTATGGAAACCACTTGGCGCTAAAAATAGTGCTTTCTGGAGCCTTGATCATGAAAATGGTGTGGAAAAAGCGTATTGCTGCTTTAATTCAAACGCTCCTGATTTTGCACGTATCGGTGAACTTTACCTGGACAGTGGTAAGTGGAACGGGCAACAATTAATTTCTGCGGAATACGTTGTTAACTCAACAACTCCAGCTGATTTAACAGCAAATGGTGAAAAAAACAAAGAGTATGGTTACGCCTGGTGGATCATTCCCGATTATAAAGGACATTCCATTTTTTATGCACGCGGTATTTTAGGGCAATATATAATTTGTATTCCAGATCATAAGATGGTAGTGGTTCGATTGGGAGCAAAACGGAGTACAGAGCGATTGAATGATCATCCACTTGATGTTTATATGTACATTGATGCAGCACTGGAAATGTATGGGAAGTAATTTGTAATTTTGTCTTCCCGTTTATTAACTGTTAACTTGTTGTAAAAAATGAAAAAAGATATTGTTCCCCCTACCGTTGAAGATGTTGCCGTTGCCATAATACAAGAAGAAAATGAAGAGGGCGAAACCGAATGGAATGCTTTCCTTATTAATCTTAAGAAAGAAAAAATGGAAGGTGTCCTTGTTACATCTCAAGGTTATGGTGTGTTTGATGGACAAGATGTGAAAACTTCTACATTAAGGCATTTTTTGGATGAAATAAAACCAGGAGATTTTTCTAAAATTGAACCCGTAGTGGAGAACCTTTTTGGATTAAACAATGAATACTGGGTTAGCTTTTACATTAACAATGTGATGTACGACAAAAAATACATTTTCCTGCCTGAAACGATTAAGGAAGAAAATTTCACCCAGATCCCATTTATCAATAAAAAAGGAGTAATGATCAAATAACGATTGACATGCTTGAAAATATTAAGCTTTCCAATATTCTTTTTCTGGATGTAGAAACCGTTCCAATTGTTTATGAATACAAAAACCTTGATCCTGAAATGAAAAAATTATGGGATCATAAATTTCGTTTTCAAACCACCGAAACAGGAGAGACACATTATAAAAAAGCTGGAATTTTTGCCGAATATGCCAAAATTATCTGCATATCCGTCGGCTTTTTCAATGAAAAAACATTTCGTATCAAATCCTTTTATGGAGATGATGAAAAAAAATTATTGAAAGAATTTACAGAGCTTTTGAATACGCATTACAATCGTAAGGATCATCTGCTTTGTGCTCATAATGGAAAAGAGTTTGATTTTCCTTTTTTATGCCGGCGTTTGCTTTTAAATTCCATTAAACTTCCCAAAGCTTTAAATTTAAGCGGCAAAAAACCATGGGAAATTAATCACTTGGACACCATGGAACTGTGGAAATTTGGTGACTATAAAAATTATACCTCACTTAATCTGCTGGCCCATATATTTCAAATTCCAACCCCAAAAGACGACATTGACGGAAGCGATATTGCCCGGGTATACTGGGAAGAGAAAAACATGGATCGCATTGTCGCTTACTGCCAGAAAGACGTTTTAACCGTTGCACGATTATTACTCCGATTTATGGGCGAATCATCGATTGAAGATAAAAATGTGATCATTGCATAATCCTGTTCCTTTTCTGCTATCTTTGTTTCTTAAAATATAATCATGTCCTCTGTAAAAAAGTATTTCATTTCACGGTTCAGTATTGCTGCTTTTTTATTGTTAATCATTTTTTCCTGTAACAATAATCCCAAATCAAAATTAGCGGAATACAGCCCTGTATTAGAAAAAATTGTTCGCTCGGACGTGGGTGCATTTCGTGGATTTAATTTAGGTGACAAGCCCGACTCTGTGAGACATAATGAAGCAGCTCAACCCGTTGAAGCTGATGATGGCTATTTGTATTACGAATACAAAATCGATGATACAACAGGTTCTTATAATGTTACCTATACATTTGATGAAAAAGGATTGAATGAGATTCAATCGGACATGTTTATTACCAATTCGAATAATACAGACAAAATTTTCAATGCATTTAAAACCTATTTTGATGATCATTACGGTGCAAGTGAATTGGATATGGGTTATAACGTATGGACTGTAAAATCGCAAAAGTTTGGTGATGTAAAAATAAATCTCAGTGACGAGAGTACTTCACTTACCACAGACCATGCACCCGGCAAAGTCTCCATCTGGATATATCCGGATAAAAATTAGGTCAAACCACATAGGTACATAGAAACACTTAGTTTATTTTACTGAACATTCTCATGTGTTCTATGGAATTATATCACTATTATTTATTGTTTTAAATTAGAAGAACCTATGTGTTCCTATGTAC
>DAORKB010000060.1:0-16325 GCA_035439365.1 Bacteroidia bacterium | reverse complement strand
CATTCGTTTAAACGTTTCATTTACCTCTTTCACAAAGTTAGCATCCATTACTTCTTTATCAGTAAACTCACGGATCAAAATAAATTGCTTGTGCCGGAGTAGCTCAATTTCAGGATGTTTCGAATCAAAACCTTTGGGCGTTGTTTGTACTTGTTCTCCTTTTAATTTACCAAATGTGCTTTTGAATGTTTTGTTATTAAATACCTTATGAAACTCCGAAGCATCATAGGCTATTTCATCCCGAATACGTTTTAAATCAGCGGGCTCGGGGTTCCAGAAACCACCACCCAAAAAACTTTTGCCCGGCTCGATGTGAAAATAATAACTACCTCTTCTTTTTTTGGTGGCTCTTCTTAAGTTGCCACTCCAGTGGTTCTTGTAGGGTGTTTTATCTTTTGAAAAACGGGTGTCGCGATAAATACGAAACAAACATTTCTTACCCGATTCGTTTTCAATCTGATCGTGTTTGTTCATACGTTCCAGCAAGTCATCTGCAAAGTTTACAATTTGAACTAGCTCCTGTTCATAACGATCTTTGTGTTTTGCAAACCAATCGCGGTTATTGTTTTTCTGAAGTTGTTTTAAAAATTCAAAACTGGAAGAGGAAATTTTTGCGGTCATGTTTAGTTGAATAACGATTCAAAATTAGCAATAATTTTATCGGGTGGTTCGAATCCTTTTTGCCATTAATTGTTCATACTCAGCAAGCAATGCCAGGCAATAGGCTTTGGAATAGAAAGGAATATCAAACAGATGACTTTTTGTAATGAATTTCAGGCTGGGGCGTGCGTAAGAAGAAAACAAATTGGCTCTGAAAAACACATAGCTATCCATTTCCTTATGGACATTGGATGGGATATCAATTGGCAAAGGGGTGCCTTTCATTCGGATGAGAGCAGTGGAGAGGATCACCCGGTCCATAAACTTTTTAGTATGTGTCAATTCGGTTTCAATATCTTTTTTTACAATGGCTCTGCAATCCTGAAGTGATGGAATAGTGGCTGATTCCATCAAACGCGCAAGGTGATACAATACAACCGACCTTTTTTTATAAGAAGGAGAGAAGTAATGTGCATTTTTCAAATACGCTCCGGTAATGATTTGTTCGTGAAGAAGGGATAATGTTTCCTGATCCTGATTGGTTAAAGGGAGTTTATTTTTATAAATAAAAAGCAGCACATTACTCTGAACGCAAATGTCAAATTCAATGGGCATTCGTTTTCCAAACCAGGTAGAATAAGCTTTAAAACCCCGAAATGGTTTACATGTATTTTTAATTTTTGAATGGCTCAAATTTGCATGTTCAGTTAATTTATTCTGTAACCAAGTAGCATGTTTGGTTAGTGAAGAATCAGTCAAAAAGATCATAGCGGTGCAATCCGCATCATCCGGGATTTGAAAATGGGAAAAGCCCGACAAGATGCGTCCATTTGGAAAAAAATAAGGAGGATTGGTTTTCCAGAAGTTATATGTATGGTTTTGGGATATGTTGCGATAGTATGGGTAATTGCTTTTTACGTTTTTGCAAATAGAATCGATGTAAGTTTGTGATTTAGCAGATGCTTCAGCTGAAAGTCCCTGGAGTGTGAATGCGATAAGCGCATCAAAAAAAATAGTATTGTCCTGAACACGGCCATACCCACGCTGGGTACAAAATTGCCCAATATTATAAAAAGATTGCTTCTTTGTTTGGAGCTGATAAAGCTCGTTGATTAAACTATCAGATTTTGATGAGCTTACATGTTGACCAAAAAGTGGGTTAAAAAGAAGGAAGCAAGCTATTAGCGCTATAATTTTCATAAAATAATACCATCCATTCCTCAATTTTATTGAAGTAAATTTAATACTTTCACCTCGAGGAACGATTTTTTCTTTTGGCTGGGGCATTTATTACAAATGTATAAAAAGCACTCTATTTTTTACCTGGATAAACACATGAATTTTAGTAATTATGATCCTTATTGTTGACGATAAGCCGGAAAATATTTTCTCACTAAAAAGCATTTTAAAGCTTCATAATTTTCTTATAGATACGGCAGATTCTGGTGAAGAAGCGTTAAAGAAGATTTTGAATAATACCTACTCTTTAATTATCATGGATGTACAAATGCCGGGTATGGATGGGTTTGAAGTAGCAGAAACAATTGCCGGTTTTAATAAATCCAAAGATACGCCCATCATTTTTCTTTCCGCTGTAAATACAGATAAACGTTTTATAACAAAAGGATATACATCCGGTGGTATTGACTATGTGACCAAACCTGTTGATCCGGATATTTTGATCATGAAAGTGAAAACCTTTTACAAGCTATCTGAACAAAAGCGGGAACTAACCACCATACAAGACTCACTACGCAAAGAAATTGAAATCCGTAAAAAGGCACAGGACGACTCCGATATCCGAATGCAGGAGTTGCGACAGGTACTGGAATCCTTACCTGAAATCGCTTTTACGATTAAACCCGATGGCGAAATCGAATATGCAAACAAGCGTTGGTATGACTATTCTCCCTCTTTACAAACATTTCCTGAAACACATTCCGATAATGAGCTCAATTCTGAGCATTGGAAAGAAGTATTGAAAACAGGTGTGGAATACACATCAGAGGTGAAAATCAAAAACATTACAAGCCAGGAGTAACGCTATTTTTTATTAAAAATTATACCGGTAAAGCAAGGAGAAACCATCCTCAAGTTCATTGGAACATTTTCGGATATCCATCAGCAAAAGTTAACAAATGAAGTACTTGAGCAAAAAGTAACCGAGCGTACGAGTGAACTTTCTACAAAAAATCAGGAATTGGAAACAACCAATCATGAGTTACAACAATTTGCCTGGGTCGTGTCACACGATTTAAAAGAACCACTGCGAAAAATTCAGGCATTTTGTGGCATCATACGCGACAAATTTTTGAAAGGTAATGAAGAAGCAGAATCCTATCTTGAACGAGCCATTTCCTCCTCCAATAGAATGTCTACTCTGATTAATGATTTGCTTGACTTTTCCCGTTTATCTGTTTCAACTCTTTTTAAACCAACGGTTTTAAATGCTACAATTGACGAATTACTTCACGACTTTGACACCATTATTAATGAAAAACATGCTGTAATCAAACGGGGAGATTTGCCGGTATTGGAAGCTGTTCCCACACAAATGAGGCAGATTTTCCAAAACTTAATCAGCAATGCACTTAAGTTTTCCAAAAAAGAAGTAACTCCTGTTATCACGATCAGCTCTGAACGCATTCACAAAAAAGCAATTGACAGTCCGCCATCTCCAACAGGTAAATACTGCAGAATCACAGTAACCGACAATGGGATCGGCTTTGATGAAAAATACCTGGATCGGATCTTTGTTATTTTTCAACGACTCAATAACCGAACGACATATGAAGGAACAGGTATAGGACTGGCGATAGCAAAAAAAATAGTGGACAAACACAACGGGCTGATTACAGCTACCAGCAAAGAAAATGTAGGAACAAGTTTTATCATCGTATTACCAATTGATCAACATAATAACCATCACTAAATGCAATTAACACCATTTATGAAAGATTCAAATACGTCGTATGTCGTTCGCCAGTTGAAAACAGTATTTTCAATTTCCATTTTTTTGTTGTTGATCAGTTTGTATGCTTCCTATACAAGTATTCGAAAACTGATTGACAATTCGAAACTTGTGAATCACACCAATGAGTTGCTGATCGAATCGGAAAACCTGATTTCCCTTATGAAAGATGCAGAAACCGGACATCGTGGGTATCTGATTTCTGGAGGAGATGAAACATTTTTAGAACAGTATAATTTATCACGTCCAAAAGTTGCACAAACTTTTTCCACGTTGGCGACACTGACTGTTGACAATCCCGAACAAAAAAAGAACCTGGAACAAGCTCGTATGCTTATTAATGAAAAATACGAGCAAATGGAACTGACCATCAGGCTTACCAGAGAAAACAAGCTTGATGCAGACTATCATCGTGGAAAACTGGAAGGGATGATCAAGGGAAAGATCATAATGGATAATTTAAGGGCAGTAGTAGCAAAAATGAAAAGTGAAGAGAGTAGATTATTGGAACAGCGAACTGCCGAACAATCCAAATACATTGCTTATACCCCCACACTTGTTGTAATTGCTGCTTTCATTTCCATTCTCATTACGATATTCTCTTATGTAAAAATTAAGCAGGATATGGATAAACGGATTGCGAAGCAGAAAGAAGATGAAGAAAAATACATTGAAACATCTAAACGTATTTCTATTACGGAGGCTATCGCTCAAAAGATAGCTGATGGGGATTATTCTGTTAGAAGCAATGATACACGACAAGATGAACTGGGACGTATTTCTTTTGCGATGAATGAAATGAGCGCCTCTCTTGAAAAAAGTTTTAATCATTTAAAAGAAACGAACTGGCAACAGGAAGGGACCGTGAAATTATCAAATGCCATGCGCGGTGAGCGAAATTTACACCGTCTTAGCTCCAATCTGGTCAATGCAATTATTGATTACCTGGATGCACAGATGGGAACATTGTATCATGTAAGTAAAGCACAATTAACCTTAGTTGGTTCTTTCGCTGCATCCGATGCACCCAGAAATTTAAAAATTGGTGAAGGTTTGGTAGGGCAGGTGGTAGAAAGCAAAAAGATGATGATTGTAAATGATGTTCCTGCAAATTATTTAAAAATTAAATCATCGGTTGGAAACATGCTTCCATCTTCGTTGGTCATTCTGCCACTTTTATATGGGGATGATGTAATTGCAGTTGTGGAGGTAGGCTTGTTTAGAAAACTTACTCAGGCAGAACTTGAATTTTTATCAAAGAATGCAGAAGGAATTGCTATTGGTTTAAATGCAGCGTTGGATTATGAAAAACTGCAACATTTATTGGAAGAAACACAAGCACAATCAGAAGAACTTCAAACACAACACAGTGAACTGGAAAATCTGAACACCGAGCTTGAAACACAAGCTCAAAAGTTACAGGCATCCGAAGAAGAGTTGAGAGTACAACAAGAAGAACTGAGACAAACCAATGAAGAACTGGAAGAAAGAAGTGCGTTACTCGAAGAAAAAAATGTGGACATTCAAAAGAAAGCAGAAGAGCTGGCGGTGGCTACCCGCTACAAATCGGAGTTTTTAGCCAATATGTCGCATGAGTTGAGAACGCCGTTAAATTCTATTTTATTGTTGAGTAGATTGCTCACAGAGAATAATGATAAAAACCTGAATAATGATCAAATTGAATATGCAAAAGTAATTCAAAGCTCTGGAAATGGATTATTGGGTCTAATTGACGAGATTCTTGATCTTTCGAAAATTGAAGCGGGAAAAATGAACCTGGAGTACAAGCAGGTTATTGTTCAGGAAATGACAGAAGATTTGAATGCATTATTTAAACCTCTAGCTACAGATAAAAAAATAGAGCTGAAAATTATTGTTCACAAAGATACTCCTCATGTTATTGAAACAGACCCTATGCGTTTGGATCAGATTTTAAAGAACCTGCTTTCAAATGCGATCAAATTTACATCGAAAGGTACAGTTACATTGGAGGTCAAAAATGTTCCGGATGATGATAAGATGATTCGTTTTGATGTGATTGATACCGGAATCGGAATTCCAAAGGACAAACAACTGTTGATCTTTGAAGCATTTCAACAAGCCGATGGATCGACGAAAAGAAAATATGGAGGAACAGGATTGGGGCTTTCCATCAGCAAGCAATTGTCAAAACTGTTGAATGGAAAACTAAAACTGGAAAGTACTCCAGATAAAGGAAGTACATTCAGTTTGTTTTTACCTATTATGAAAATGAACCTCAGTAGTTATTCAAATATAATTGAAACGTTTGCATCAGAACAGGTAGAAGAGAAGCGAGAAGTTATTACACCACGAGAAGATGATCAATCTAAAAATCTGATTATCCCAAATTCAATTCCGGATGATAGAGATGCGATTACTAGAAAAGATAAATGTATTCTGATTATTGAAGATGACACCATACTTGCAAAAGCACTGCTGGAATATGCTCGTAAAAAAGGATATAAGGGATTGGTTTCCGTAAGAGGGGACGAAGGTTTGGATTTAGCCCTTAAATATATGCCTTTAGGGGTTTTACTGGATATTCATCTACCGGTTAAAAGCGGGTGGGAAGTAATGGATGAGTTAAAAGCAAATCCGCAAACACGGCACATCCCAATTCACGTCATGTCTTCCACAAAAGCAAAAAATGAAAGCCTGACAAAAGGAGCCGTTGACTTTATTGACAAACCTATTGCCTTTGAGCAAATTTCAGATGTGTTTAAAAAGATAGAATACATTGTAAACAACAAGGCGAATAAAGTATTAATCGTAGAAGAAAATCCGAAACATGCAAAGGCCCTTGCTTATTTCTTAGAAACATTTAACATCAATTCGGATGTCAAAAGTGACATACGTGATGGAGTGCAGGCATTAAAAAATGAAAATCTGGATTGTGTTATACTTGATATGGAAGTGTCTAACATTAAATCATACAGTCTATTAGAAGAGGCAAAAAAAGAAAGTGGGATTGAGAATCTACCAATCATTATTTTTACAGGAAAAAATTTATCTACAACAGAAGAGCAGCGAATCAAACAATATGCAGATTCCATCATCGTGAAAACTGCACATTCGTATCAACGTGTATTGGATGAAGTATCGCTTTTTTTACATTTGGTGGATGGTGAAAAAGAAGTGAAAAAGAGTGATTTTAAAAAGTTGGGGGCGCTCAATCAGATCCTGAATGAAAAAACGGTGTTGGTCGTAGATGATGATGTCCGCAATATTTTTTCACTTTCCAAATCGTTGGAAAAATTAAAGATGAATGTTATCACAGCTGTAGATGGCAAAGAAGCGATGAAAAAGCTAAATGAAAACCCTGGTGTTGATGCCGTGCTGCTCGATATGATGATGCCACAAATGGATGGATATCAAACAGCCGCGAAAATAAGGGAACAGGCCCGTTGGAAAAATTTACCGATTATTGCTGTAACAGCCAAAGCAATGAGTGGAGATCGCGAAAAATGTATTGAAGCAGGTGCTTCCGACTACATTACAAAACCTATTGATATTGATCAGTTATTGTCATTATTAAGAGTTTGGCTTTATTATAAAAACTAGAATTAACGCCTATGTCTGAAAAAAAGATTGTTATTATTGATGATGATACCCGGAATATTTTTGCTTTGGGAGCAACGTTGCGTGCAAAGGGCTTTCAATGTCAGGCATTTTATGATGCATCAGAAGCCATAAAAGAGTTGCAAAAAATACCTTGCGATGCTGTTTTGATTGATATGATGATGCCGGATATGGATGGGTATGAAGCAATTCCAAAAATAAGGCAGATCCCAGGCAGAGAACAGATTCCAATTATTGCGGTTACTGCTCAGGCGATGCAAGGAGACAAAGAAAAATGCCTTGCCGCCGGAGCCGATGAGTACATATCAAAACCAATTGATGTTGACAGATTGTTGTCTGTGTTGAAAGAGCAACTAACTGAACACTAATTTTATGGTAGAGGATACCGAAATCGGACTTTTATTGAATGATGTCCAGGAATATTATGGATATGATTTTAATATGTATTCCAAAGCATCTATTTTCCGGCGAATAAACCGCTTGTTTTCTCTGGATAAATTTATGTCTTTTGAAGAGTTTCGAAATAAGGTGGTTACAGATCGTGATTATTTTAAGCGTTTTGTAGAAGAGATCACCGTGAATGTTACGGAGATGTTTCGGGATCCGTTATTTTATAAAACAATACGGGAACAGGTACTTCCTCAGCTTGCAACAAAACCTTTCATTCGTATCTGGCATGCCGGCTGTTCAACAGGGGAAGAAGTTTATTCGATGGCTATTTTGTTGCATGAAGCAAATTTACTTCGCAAATCACTCATTTATGCTACAGATATTAACCCTGAAGTATTAATGAAAGCCAAAAGCGGGATTTTCCCATTGAGTTATCTCCGTCAGTATTCAGAAAACTATATCCTTTCCGGAGGACGCCAAGATTTCTCGTCGTATTATTCGGCAAATTATGGTTCAGCCAAATTTAATGAATTGCTGAGTGAACGTATGATTTACTCTACCCATAATCTGGTTTCTGATGGCTCTTTCAATGAATTTCACTTGATTATGTGCAGAAACGTATTTATCTATTTTGATAAAAATTTACAACAACGCGTATTTCAACTTTTTGATTCGAGTCTCGAAACCTTAGGCTATCTGGCTTTGGGTTCAAAAGAAACGTTGAAATTCTCTTCCATATCACCCAAATATAAACAAATAGATAAAGAGAAGTTATGGAGAAAAATAGTCTGAAACCAACCTGTAGAATGCTTGTAATAGGTGGGTCAGCCGGGAGCCTGGACGCATTGCTTGAAATAGTACCGTTATTAAAACCTACCATATCAATACCAATTGTACTGGTGCTTCACCGTAAGAATAGCACCGAGGTCATGCTAACGGAGTTAATTACAGCAAAGACAAAATTAGCAGTTAAAGAAATTGAAGACAAAGAATTGATTCAAAATTCAACCGTTTATATTGTCCCGGGAGATTATCATTTATTGATAGAAAAGAGTGGGCATTTTTCGTTGGATTTTTCAGAAAAAATAAACTTTAGCCGTCCTAGTATTGATGTCACATTTGAATCAGCTTCATTGGTTTATGGACCTGAATTAGCATGTATTGTTCTTTCAGGGGCCAATACAGATGGTTCGGAAGGAGCGAGGATTGTCAAAGAAAGGGGAGGTGTTGTAATCGCTCAACGACCTGATACCGCCGTTGTTTCTATAATGCCGGAGGCAACGATTGAACATGCTCAACCGCAGTATGTGTTTGATATACAAGAAATGGTGGATTATATTAATTTGTTGTGATGATAAATAAAATACAAGAACTACAAACTAACCTCCACCTTACAAAAGAAATTCCTCGGCATGGCCGCATTGTAATACCTTCCACCCATGGCATTTAAATCATTCCCCAGGGAGTACTTTTCATTCAGCAAATTATCAATACCTGCCGATAGGTTAAGCGTAAAATGTTTGTTGCGAATGAGGTTGCTCCCTGCTTTTAGCAGAAACACAGAATAGGCATCGGCAGCAACTGAATTCTCATCATTCAGGAAAATAGCGGATGCATAATAGTGTTGACCATATACATAAAACTGATGCGGAAAACGCATCGTCCAACCTGTTACCAAAACAGTGGAAGGTACACCTGGCACTTTATTTCCTAAGTAAGTATACTTCGTAAAACGAAAATCGCTGTATGTAAATGAATTACTTAATTCTAACCCTTTTACGATGCGATACTCCTCTTTTTTAATGAGTTGAAGAACCAATTGAGACTCCACACCAATTTGTGTTATTTCACCGGCATTTATAAAATCATCCTGTCCGGCGTTGTCAACACGCCTTACAATTGCCTGTTGAAGCTCGTAATTGAATACAGAAACATCCCACCAAATGAAATTGTTTTTTGAACGCAAGCGAATTCCTGTTTCATAGTTCCACCCATTCTCAGATTGCAAGTTTGTATTTACCTCATTGTTAGAAGACCGGATTTCAGCAAGTGCAGGAGGAGAGTACCCTCTGCTAACAGAAGCTCTCCAGGCAATAAACGAAGCCAATTGATAGGATATCGCTAGTTTAGGCATCCATTGCGCTTTGAAAGAACGGCTTTGTGTTGATACAACAATCGGGAAGGAAGAGTTAAATGCATATCCATATTGATTGTAGCTCAAGCCTGTTTCCAGCAACCATTTGTTTTTAAAATCGAAAAGTAAATGACTGAACAGGACCGTTTGTGTTGCCTTGATTTTATCGAATTTGAGTGGGGATGACGGGCTACCAAAATCATTGTTGTAATTTTTAATATCCGAGCCTGTTTGCAACAGTTCGGCTCCAACATGAAAGTTCAACAACAGGTTTCCTTCCTGATGATTGCTTGCTTCAAACCAGGTACGCGTACCAATGGTTTGTTCGCGTCTGAATTCATAGTTCGTAATAAACGGATTTTGAAAATCAGTGGAAGTTCCCAAAAAAGAAATGTGATGATTCAAAAATTTACCAAGATTTATTTGATGTGAAAGACCGCCATACCACGTAGTATTTGTAACACCAGCCTGTTGCTCAATGGCACCTCTTGTAAATGAAGTGGCCGGTCTGGCAATGCTTGGCGAATTGTTCCAATCATCAAACGCTAAACCTCCGGGTGTTTTGTAATGCAAATTTGAATAGAAAAAAAGAAGTGTTAACTGCGCATTCCTGTGGTAACGAAACTGATCTGAAAGTTGAACATATTTTCTGTCGAACTTACTGTTTTCCCGATAACCATCTGAGCGTTGCCAGCTTTCAATAATATGCAACGTATTGTTTTTGATGGTGTGTTTAGCAGAAATATACTCAGAAAACAAACCGTAAGACCCACTGGTAATAGCTGCTTTCAATCCTGTTAACGTATCAGTGGGCAGTGTGTTTAAACGTACCACACCGCCGGAATTTGGTCCAAACAAGCTACCATCCGGCCCTTTTAATATCTCTGCAGAGCGAATTGAATTGATATCAATTAAGTTTAAATAGGTGTTACCACCGGCATCTGTTAACGGAAAACCGTCTAAATACACTTTAATATTGCGGATGCCAAATGGTGAACGAAGCAGGCTGCCACGAATGGAAAGGCGGTAACTGCCTGGTGAACGCTCCTCCATGCGTATTCCTGGTATGGTATTCATAACAGGTACCAGGGAAAGTCCTGCTTGTTTTTCTAATAAAGTAGTGTCTATTACGGCAGCAGAATGGGGTAAGCGCAGTAAAGGACGAGTAGAAAAATATGAATCAACTGTTACTTCACTTAAACTAACCGAATCAGTTGTTTGGCAATAAGTTGTAATTATAACGAAAGTAAAAAATAAACTGAGGTAAAATCGAATCATAAACTTTTATTTATTGCTATATGTTACGCGCCAGATGGTATTTCCCACATCATCTGCAACCAGCAAGGAACCATCTGTTAATGTGATCACGCCAACTGGGCGACCAAATACTTCCTTTTTATTTTCATCTTTTATAAAACCTGTTAGAAAAGGTTCTGCTTTACCTGGATTTTTGCCATGAAAAGGAACAAAGGCAACCTGATATCCGGAAAATGTAGATCTGTTCCAGGACCCATGTTGACCGATGAATGCGCCATGGTGATACTTTTCAGGAAATTCTTTTTTCGTATAAAAAACCAATCCCAGCGACGCCGTATGTGCGCCCAATGGTACATCCGGCACAATTGCTCTTTTAACAAGATCCGGATGCTTATCTTCTTCTTTAATGCGTGGATCTTCGTTCTGCCCAAAGTATGAGTAAGGCCAGCCATAAAAACCACCGGGTTTAACACTGGTCAAATAATCGGGTACCAATTCATCACCCAGCTCATCCCGTTCATTTACAGCTGTCCACAAGGTTGAAGTTCCCGGGAACCAATCCATTCCGACCGGATTACGTAAGCCATCTGCATAAATATGCAAATTGGATCCGTCCGGGTTCATTTCTAAAATACAAGCTCTGTTTGTTTCATGAATAATTCCTTTTTCGGCAACATTTGAATAAGAACCAACACCGATATAAATTTTTGTTCCTTCTTTATTGGCGATCAAACTCCGCGTCCAGTGTCTGCCTTCAGCAGGAAGAGAAACCAATCGTTCACCTTTTGCGGTAATAGTTGTTTGCCCTGTCTGATAGGGAAAACGCCAAACGGCATCCGTATTGGCCACATAAAAGTACTTGTTCAATAAGAGCATACCAAAGGGTAAATTTAAGTTTTCTAAAAATACGGTTTGTTTGTCTGGTTGTCCATCGTTATTTGTGTCTCTGAATAAACTGATGCGATTTAAATTAACCGTATTTTCATTATGCGTTTTGGCAATACCTGTAACTTTCGCAGCCAGTTTTACAACCCCCTTTTCTTCCTTCTTTGTTTCGGCAACCAATATGTCTCCGTTCGGTAATGCATAGATCCAGCGGGGATTTTGCAAACCACCTGCAAATTTACTTACTGAAAAACCTTGAGGAGCCAATGGTTTTAGTCCTTCTGGCCACTCAACAGCTTTACTGAAATGCATCACTGATTTTGTATCGTAGGGAGGGGGCAACAGGACTTCTTGTTTTTATATTTCTTGCGAAAGAGAATCAGTTTGGTTCGCTGTCGAGTCGTGTTGACTTGAATTGGTTGATTTTTCTGAAGAGCAAGAATATAGAATGCATGCAATAATTATTGAAGGAATAAATAACTGTTTTTTCATAGTATTAAATTTACACGGTCGTGATAAAAACCATTCCAAAACAATTGCTTGAGTGATAACCATTGTCGGCCTTGTGATAATTGATTTTTTACTAAAATCACAATCAAAAGCATTGCATTTAATTCCACTTAAAATTAAATTCATTATGCATGTGCGTATATTTTACCTCAAAACGCAAATAAAATATTCCAAAGTACTAAAAAATGTAATATATTGATTATTAATAAAATAGATTAATTTATATGAATATATACATAACGTAAAATATGCGTTCAATCAACCCTTCAAAGGCTAATATTGTTAATTAATTTCTAACTAAAAGTTATCATTATATTTTGAATTTGAATTTAATTTCATTAAGTTTAAACTTTAGATCGTAGTTGGATCTTCTCTAATGCGCTAAAACTAAGGAAACTTGATTGCTTTTTGTTAAGCTCATCTCAATGTCCTTATATAGAAAGTTGTAACAAAAAGAATGAAGTGGAAAATTGAATATATATACGAACAATAAATACAATACAATTTCTCTAAAACCTAATCCAAATCAATCAATCAAACATCAATACTAATTAGAACACCATGAAAAAAGCAAATTTACTACTTGTTTCTGTGTCATTCTTTTGTGCTTTTGATTCCTTTTCTCAAACGTTTTTGGGAACCGAAGCAGCAAGAAAGATAGAGAGCGCACAATGGGTCGAGTATTCAAAAGAATCAAAGAGACCAACATTTGTTGAATTCAACACATCAGGAGCGAATTTCAGGCTAGCTGTAGCGAATCCTGTTGAAGCGATGAAAGAAGCCCTTATGTTGAGAGCAGAAGACAATCTTGTTTCCATTAAAAAAGAATCAGATGAAATCGGTTTCGTACATACAAAATATCAACAGACCTACAAAGGCGTTGATGTGCAAGGTGGGCAATACATTGCACATCAAAAAGGAGGTAAGTTAGACTGTATCAGTGGTGTGTTTATGGATATTAATGAACTGTCTGTAACACCTTCATTAACAGAGGCAGGTGCACTTGCAAAAGCACTTGCTTTTGTAGGAGCTACAAAATATAAATGGGAAAACAAAGAAGAGCTTGCAGCGATGCGTGCAGCATTTGAAGATCCCAACTTTAATTACGATCCAAAAGGTAAACTGGTAATCTATCCAAAAAATAACGTATTGGGTGAAAATGCGGATTACCGTTTAGCATATAAATTTAATATCTACGCGGAAGCACCTGTAGAAAGCAGAGCAAATATTTATGTAGATGCGAAAACAGGAGAAATCGTTGGTAGAGAAGAGTTGATCCACTCAGCCGATGTTGAGGGTACAGCTCAAACCAAATACAGTGGTACCCAAAAAATTATGGTAACTCAAAAAAGTACCAGCAGTTATGTACTTCAGGAAACAGGCAGAGGAAAAGGAATTGCAACCTACAATGCTAAAAATGCTTCTGAAAGCAGTCAATCGTATGCAAATACCGATTTTACAGATGCAGATAACAACTGGAACAATGTAAATGCTCAAATGGACGAAGTAGCAACCGATGCACATTGGGCAACAGAAATGACCTATGATTATTTCTTTAAAATTCATGGAAGAAATAGTATCGATGGGAACGGCTTTAAATTGATCAACTATGTTCACGTTGGAAACAGCTGGTTTAATGCAAGCTGGAACGGATCTTTCATGATGTATGGTGACGGACAAGGAAAGCCACTTACAACAATTGACATTGGAGGTCACGAAATGGCACATGGTTTAACAAGTAACTCTGCTGATTTGGTATACCAAGGTGAATCAGGAGCATTGAATGAATCTTTCAGTGATATTTTTGGTAACATGACGGAGTATACTGCAAGACCAACCGATAATAGCTGGGAAATGGGTGAAGACATTGGAGCGATCAGAGATATGAAAACTCCAAATAATTATAAAAACCCGGACACCTATAATGGTACCCATTGGGCAAGTACCGCAAGTGGTGCTCCCGATCAAGGTGGAGTGCATATCAATAGCGGTGTACAAAATAAATGGTTCTACATCCTCTCCATGGGTGAAAAAGGTACCAATGATAAAAACACAGCTTACGATGTTCCCGGAATTACAAGAGAAAAAGCTGCGAAAATTGCTTTTAGAAATTTAACCGTGTATTTAAGTACAAACTCTGATTATGCAGCAGCAAGAACCAACTCTTTAAAAGCAGCAAAAGATCTTTACGGAGAGTGCTCAGCAGAATATGTTGCAACGGGCGATGCCTGGAACGCAGTTGGTGTTGGTGAAAAAATTACAGGTTGTAATGTTGCACCAGTTGCTGATTTTTCTGTTAACAAAACGTCATCTTGCGATGGTGTTGTTCAATTTACTGATAAATCATCAAGTGCTCCAACAAGCTGGGCTTGGGATTTTGGTGATGGTGGAACATCTACTCAACAAAACCCTTCACATACGTATACAGCAAGCGGAAAATACACTGTTAAACTTACTGCAACAAATGCAAACGGTAAAGATGAAGAAACTAAAACATCTTATGTGTCTGTAGATTTAGCAGCATCCCCAACAGTAAAAAGTGCTGAACGTTGCGGCCCTGGAAAAGTGGATCTGAGTGCAACCGGAAACAATACACTTAACTGGTATACAGCTCCAACAGGAGGTAATGTGGTGAATACAGGAGCTACTTATTCTCCTGATGTTACTGCAACAACTAAATATTATGTGGAAAGTTCTGCTGCAGGTACTGCACAAAAAGTTGGACCTACCGATAATTCTTTAACAGGTGGTTATTTTACTGCAAATTCAGACCGTGGTCTTAAGTTCGATGTATTGGCTCCATGCATTTTGAAAAGCGTTAAAGTATACGCACAAGGTGCTGGTGACAGACAAATTGATGTGTTGGATAATGCAGGTACTGTTGTAAAAACAAAAACTGTAAATGTTCCGGATGGAGAAAGCAGAGTTCAACTGGACTTTGACTTAGCAGTAGGTACTCAATATTTTATTAAAATTGGTGGAAACTTGATCAACTTATACCGTTCAAATGATGGTAAAGCGACATATCCGTATACATTATCCGGACTTCTTAGCATAACTGAAACAGATGTAAAAGACAATAACCCTGGATATTACTATTTCTTCTATGATTGGGAAGTTTCAACCGGTGGTTGCAGCAGTGCACGTGTTGAAGTTGTTGCAACAATTAACCCTGCTGTAGATAAACCAGAAATTTTAGAGAATAACGATGTATTATCAGCGTCAATTTCTGGTGCAGGATACACTTATAAATGGTTTAATGATGGGGCAGAAATTGCAGGTGAAACAAACCAATCGTTTACACCGAAAGCAAATGGAAATTATACAGTTGTGGTAACGTTAGGCAAGTGCTATAATACATCCGATGTTCATTCATTCTTCTTAGGAATTAAACCGAATGAAATGGATAAACTGGTTAATGTTTACCCTAATCCGGCAAAAGATGCTCTTTTTGTTGAGGCTCCAATTGGTTCAAACAAAGAAATTACCATCAATGTTTATTCAGTGATCGGTAAATTGGTTTATACAGAAACGTATACCAATAATGGACAAGCACGTAGAATTAATTTGGGTACGATTGAAGCCAATGGTGTTTATTTCATAAAACTTCAATCTGGTGCTGAACAAGCAGTTAGAAAGATCGTTATCGATAAATAATAAGAATTTTTTGTTTGTTGAAAAGGCCCCGCTAGAAATAGCGGGGCTTTTTTGTAAGTGAGTGTTTGAGTGTGGTGATGAACTGTGCGTTAGCTTTAGCAGCAAACTGGTATTTGCGAATTAATTTATCTGAAGCTAATTAAAATTTTTTTAAAGAAACCTCACTAAATAGTGGGGTTTTTCTGTTTAACAAACAGCCGTTTTAAGGAGCTCAACGGGAACCTTAAAAAGCATAGAACTGAGCAATGACGGGCTATTGGTAATACGATATTTGACCTATAATTAATATTATGTTAAATAGAATTTTAGCAAATAAATCTC
>DAORKB010000059.1:14159-16360 GCA_035439365.1 Bacteroidia bacterium | reverse complement strand
TGGAAAATCAATGCATTGATCTCATCACCCTTTGTGAGGGTCATCATATGCTGAAATAGGCTGTAGTTGGTTCATAAGGCAATCATAATGAAAGATTATGGTAAGGCGAATATCAAGCTTATTTTTTTTCATACGTAAGCAGTACGATTCCATCTTTCTTGAATACGCGACTTGATGTGAGCTGTAGTTCCATGTTTGATTTTAGCCCTTCGAATAAAGAGGTCCCTTTACCTAATGAAACTGGATCCAGCATGATGGTGTATTGATCAATCATATTTGCATCCGACAATTGTGTAATCAAGCTCCCACTACCCAGAATGGTGATGGGCTTTTTACTGCTTTTTTTCAATTGTTTCAGTTGATCAACAACATCACCTTTTAAGATCGTTGTATTTTTCCAGCTTGCTTTTTTTAACGTGTTTGAACAAACTATTTTCTGAGATTTGTTCATATTTTCTGCTACAATAGGAAATAATTCTGCAGCCATTGGTGTTGGCCAAAAGTTGGCCATCATTTCGTACGTCTTTCTTCCAAAAAGCAAAATACCATTGGAACTTGAAGCATCATTTGCATATTCAGCAGCTTCGCCTCCGTGACGGTGCCAGCTGGTATCTTCTTTTGGTCCTTTAAAGAAACCATTAAGTGTAATAAATGTGAAGGAAGTTAATTTGCCCATTTTGTTTTTTTGACAAAGTAACAACAGAAGATGTTAGAAAAGATTGATCTAAATCAAAAAATTAGCGCGATTTTAATCTGCTCAGGGTTTCTTGTTTTATATCCAGATAAGAAGCCAACACTTTATTAGACACGCGCTGAATAATTTTTGGATTTTCATAAATTAGCTGATCGTAACGTTCTTTTGCGGATAATGTAACCAGGCTTTCAATTTTTCTGTTTTGATACGAGTAAGCCATCTCCATTATTTTCAGATAAAAATTTTTCCAGGCAGGAACCTCATCAACCAACCGAAAAAAATCAGAATGCGTGATGAATAAGATTTCTGTTTTTTCGAGGGCATCTACAAATTCAAAAGAAGGTTTTTGCGAAATGAAGCTGGTAAGCGCTGTGCCAATGGAGGGCTCCATCATGATATATCTTGTCTTTTCTTGTCCCTGCTTTGTAATGAAATATGTACGAATGCAGCCACTTTGAATGAAATAAAATTCTTTACATGTTTCTCCGGCAGCAATTAGAACCTCATTCTTTTTGAGTGACCTTGATTTGAAACAGGCAATTACCTTGTTGAGACTTTTATCATCAAAAGTTGAAAAGTATAGTATGAGTTGTGCTAAATGTTTCTTAGGGTCCATTCTTACGAATTTCATTATTGTGCAGGAAAAAGCACCAGACCCATGGAGGTACCATAGAGAAGAATTTCTTTATGCGTGCTGCGAAGGTGCATGACGCATAAAGATACTTAATTATTTGAGTTTCTTTTTCAAATTGTCTAAATAACCTGTCCAGCCACTTGAGCATTGATTGTAACATTCAATCTGTGGAGTTAATCCATCATGTGTAAAAGTAACAAGTGTTTTATCTGCTTCTTTGGAGATATCAAACGACAGTTTGGAATTGGTCCATTCGTCTGTTTTATTCAAAAAGGTAAGCTTGCTATCGGTAACTACCCAGCTAATTTTTTTGTTCGGAACAAGTTCAATTAATTTTTGTTTTGAATAGTGCATTCCCTGTCCGGCTTCAAAAGTAAATTCATCATTCAATTGATGGCTTTTTCCTTTTATTGTTTCTTCATAAAGCCCCGACCACCATTGATCTACATTTAACAATAATTCAAAAATAGCTTCAGGTGTTTTTGAAGATCTAAACTGGTAGGTAAAATTTTCTTTTTTCATGACTATATTTTTAGTTACCACGATATACTACAAATGTATAATCTTAATGGTAAATAATGGAAGTGTAAAATGGACTTTATCATGGGGCAATTTGGACAATGCCTCCGGATAGAAAATAAATAGGTTATAGCTTCATTTTGTGATGCTTTAATTCCACAACAGGGCTTCAATACAAATGATCGCATTGCCTTTAATAGTGGGTTTTAGCAGGTTTGGCACAGTACTTATAAATGATAGATAAATTCAATTTAATATTCATTTAAAAATTACAGTCATGTTACGTTGGGCAGTCATATTTTTTATAGTGGCAATAATTGCCGCATTATTCGGATTTACAGGTATTGCAGCAGG
>DAORKB010000059.1:3094-14059 GCA_035439365.1 Bacteroidia bacterium | reverse complement strand
ACATTTGTTGAATGGAACAAAACGGATCCATTTCGCCAAAGTGCAACTGTTTCGTATTATGCGGTTTTTTCAATGCCGGCATTGCTTGTCATTGTTATTGCATGTGCGGGATTTGCTTTTGGAAGAGAGGCGGTGCAAGGACAAATATCCTCTCAAATTGGCACGGCGCTGGGACCCGAAACTTCCAAGCAAGTAGAAGAGATTATAGCAAAAGCAAGTGAAACAAAAAGTTCAGTGTGGGCAACAATTATAAGTATTATTACGCTGATCCTTGGATGTACAGGAGTATTTCAGCAGCTGCAAATTTCTTTAAATCAAATCTGGGGTGTAAAAGTTTCGGCTCAAAAAAAATGGTTAAAATCTTTAAAGGACAAACTATTCTCTTTTGGCATTGTCATTACAATTGCATTCCTGATGCTTGTGTCCCTATTGGTTTCGGCATTGTTAAATGGTTTTAGTAATTGGATCAAAGCGCATTTACCAGACTTTATGTTGGTTGTTTTTCAATCATTAAACTTCGTTCTTTCCTTCGCAATTATTTCATTATTATTTGCCATTATGTTTAAAGTTCTTCCCGATGTAAAAGTTCGCTGGCGTTCTGTATGGATAGGCGCTTTCGCAACAACACTTCTTTTTCTGCTCGGTAAATTTGGATTGGGATTGTATTTTGGAAAGGCTCAACCGGGTTCAACCTATGGAGCTGCAGGGTCAATCATATTGATCATGTTGTGGGTTTCTTATTCCAGCATGTTGGTGTTGCTTGGTGCAGAGTTTACAAAACAATATATGCTTTTTCATGGCGAAAAAATTGAACCAAAACCATCAGCCAAATTGATAAAACCCAATGAGAGCGAAAAATCAACAGATGAAGAGTCATTTATAAGCAATAAAACACTTGTAAATAAAGAAGTAGCAACACCTAAGCGCGTTTTATAACTGTTGGTTTGTGAATTTTGGAAAATGTAAATTGATCGATCGATCAATGTTTATCATTATCTTTAGGGACGAGTAGTGATAAATGGAATGATTTTAATCAGAAAGAAATGATAGAATGTTTACTTATTGATGATGACCTGGACGATCAGGAAGTTTTTAAACTATGTGTTGAAAAACTAAGCAATAAAATTAATTTTACCGGATTAACAGATAGTGTAGAAGCAGTTTCTTCATTAAACTCCAATTCTAATTATACACCTCAGTATATTTTCCTGGATATGAATATGCCTAAAATGAATGGCATGCAATGTCTTGCATTGTTAAGACAAATCCATCGATTGAATCAAAGTAAAATCTTTATGTATTCAACTACTTCTGAAGATACAATGGTCTCAAAAAGTAAAGCTATGGGAGCAGATAATTTTATTGTGAAGCCTGCAAGGATGGCAGAGTTAAAAGCGAGATTAATTGAAATTTTTGAATTATAAGGAGAATAGATAATGGAAACAGATCAAAAGGAAGAATATATAAATATAACAAGCTTAGCAGATACAGAATTTGTTTACAAGAAAATGATCGAAGAAATAGAAGATTATGCGATCATTTTAATTGACCGGAACGGACATATCCAAAACTGGAACAAAGGAGCACAAAAAATTAAACTTTATTCAGAAGCTGAAATTATTGGAAAGCATTTTAGTGTATTTTATTTGCAGTCCGATTTGGATCAAAATCTCCCTACTAAATTATTGACAGAGGCAAGAGAAACAGGTCACGCCTCGCAGGAAGGTTGGCGGAAAAGGAAAGATGGTTCCATGTTTTGGGGAAGTATCACAATCACCGCAATGCATAATGATTTGGGAGATGTAATTGGTTTTTGCAAAGTAACCAGAGACATAACCGATAAAAAGATTACGGAAGATAATCTGAGAATGAGTGAAGAACGTTATCATCAGATGATAGCAGAGGTGCAGGATTATGCCATCATTTTGTTAAGTGTTGAAGGTATTATAGAAAACTGGAACGCTGGAGCAGAGAAAATCAAAGGTTATTTTGGTAAGGAGATCATAGGAAAGAAATTCGAAATATTTTACACTGAAGAAGACCGAAAAAATGGATTACCAAATCGGTTATTAAATATCGCGAAAGAAGAAGGAAAAGCAATTCAGCAGGGGTGGCGCGTAAGAAAAGATGGAACCAAATTTTGGGGTACAATTGTCATTACAGCCATACACAACAGAGAAGGACAAATTATAGGTTTTACAAAAGTAACACGCGACTTAACTGCACAAAAAATAGCAGAGGATAAATTAGCAACCTATACAGCAGAATTGGAAAAGCGAAACAGCGAACTGGAGCAATTTGCATATGTTGCTTCTCACGATCTTCAGGAACCCTTGCGAAAGATACAAACCTTTACAGAGTTGATCCGGGAGAATTATGATAACAAAGCATTTATTGAAAAATATTTTGAAAAGCTTAATTTTTCTGCAGCACGCATGTCAGAACTAATTAAGGCGTTATTAAATTACGGCAGGTTATCCCGACAGAAAGAGGCTTCAGCTGCAGCGGAAGTAAACCTCAATGATATTTTAAAAGAAGTAAAAATTGATTTTGAATTATTGATTGAAGAGAAAAAAGCGACCATTACAAGTAGTGATTTGCCAATCATTCACGGAAATATTTTTCAGTTGGGACAATTGTTTTCAAATCTCATTAGCAACTCGTTAAAGTTTAGTAAGGAACTGCCAATTATAAAAATCACTTCTGCAATTGTTCCTAAAGATAAATTGCCTCTTAGCGATAAAGTCTTTCTTAACGAAAATTATTTTCAGATTGTAATTGAAGATAACGGAATCGGATTTGAAAATGAGTATAGGGAACTTATTTTCTCTTTATTTCAACGATTGCATGGAAAGCAAAGCGCATATGCCGGTACAGGAATAGGTTTGGCGTTGTGTAAAAAAATTATGGACATTCACGATGGATTTATAACTGCCGATGGTAAACCAGGTGAGGGTGCTACATTTACTGTTTATTTTCCATGCTTATATTAGTAGGATGATGGATGTGTCTCATAAGGGAAATCAAATTCACCGTGTTACAAATTTTCATGATTTAGTTTCTACTCCATTTCATAGCGAAATAAATGCGATTTGCTGGACCCGTCAACTAAAAGGTGATTTTTCTGAAATTGTAAAGGAGATAGAATCAAACGAAAATATAGTGACAATTGAACCTCATAGACTTCTGGATCTTCAGTTAAGTGAAGAAGGGCAACTTGCGCGCGAAATTATTTTAAATGATTTTAAGTTGCTGACAGATCATGGTGCATCCATTCCATTTACAAATGCTGTTAACCATTCTTCTTAAGCGTCGCATAGCAAATTCGTTTTTGACCACATAATCGTAAGCACCATATTTTATGGAGTTGATAATAACATCTAATTTTTCTTGAGCAGAAAAGATGATTACTTGAATATCTTTATCAAAGCTCTTCGCACTCTTTAAAACCTGAATCCCGTTCATTTTTTTATCAAGATTATAGTCAACCATAATAATATCCGGCATTTTATATAGATTACTTACGCAATCCATACCATTTGAAAAAACTTCAATATTGCTGTATTGGCTTTCGACCAATTCATTTTTTACAAGCTCTTGATAAATTACGTCATCCTCAACTATGAAGATCAACGGATTGTTTTTTGTTCTCAGGACTCTTTTTTTTTAGAGGCAGTTCAAGACACAAACCAAACATTAATGTATTGATTATCAATATATTATAAGTATAGTTTAGTTTAATATTTCCAAGATTTGGACTGATTTCTTTTTTATGGAAAATTTAATGAAAGAAAAAGTTGCGATGCGCAACTTAAATAAGTTGATAGAAAAGACAACTAGGTTAATGGTTTTACAAAGAAAATGATCAATAGTTAACTGTAATACCGACTCCAAATCCCATGTCACTGTCATAGTGAAGAGATAATAAAAAGCTTTGATTAAGAACATATTTCAAACCTGCCATATATTCTTTGTCACTATTTCCCATAAGATTTAATCTTAGGCGCTTAGACAGAGGAATATCTTCTCTCATTAATTGAAATCGCAATTCTCCATCGGAATCAATTCTCATGTCAGCGATAAATAAAAGAGGAAGGGTATATTGAATTCCTATGCAAAGCGCCTTTCTTTCATTTTTTGTATTAGTTTGGTTAAAAATATTTCTTTCTGTTTCATGCATGTCCATTTTTCTATACCGCCAATCAAAACCAACGTAAGGAAAAAGCCATTGCATTTTTCCCAGGTACCGGCCAAAATGTGTCTCCACTTCATATCCGTGCATATCATTATAACCAAGCCTCCACTCAGCCTGAAGATTGAAACGTGTATTTTGATACATCATTTCTCCATCATTACCATTGGTAGCAAAATCATTGGTAGCCATGAAATGAAATTCCCTATCATCATTGTATAATTTACGAAGAGCTTTTTGAGGATCGGGTAATTGTGGATTCGGAGGTGAATCCTCATAGCTAAAAATCCTTCCCATTCCACTCATCATGTGATAAAGAATATGGCAATGAAAAAACCAATCACCACTTTCGGTAGCTGCAAATTCAATTGTATCTGTTTCCATTGGCATAATATCCAATACATTTTTTAAAGGAGAATAATCTCCTTGACCATTGATCACTCTAAAGAAATGGCCATGCAAATGCATGGGGTGCCGCATCATGGAATTATTATACATGATTATTCTTACGTTTTCTCCTTTTTTAATGAGAATCTTATCTGATTCTGAAACTGTTTTATTATTAATGCTCCAAACATATCTGTTCATATTACCAGTAAGTTCAAAATAAAGCGTTTTTGTTGAGATGTTAGGCAAGGTAGATTTAATAGGAGACTTTAACATGGAGTAATTCAATGTCACGATATCCGACATGGCATTACTGTTATACTGATTCTGCATTTCAGCAGAATGGTGATCATGCTTATCAATAGACTTGTCACCTGTAATTTCAGGATACATCACCACATTCATATCCATCTGCTGAAGACTCATGTTCATTCCCATATCATCCAGGTCGCCATTCATTTTCATCATTCCATTCATCATTTTCATTCCTTCAAAATATTTTAAAGGCTGGAGAGGAGAAGCTAGTTGCTTAATGCCATTTCCTATCCAAGTGGAAGTACTTCTGATTCGATCTTCGGATGTTGCAATAAATTCGTATGCTGTGCTATCATCCGGAACAGTTACAATTAGATCATAAGTCTCGGAAACGCCTATTATCATCCGATCCACTGAAACAGGAACAACATCGCTGCCATCACTTGCAATTACATCCATTTTGCCTCCGGCATACTTTAACCAAAAGTAGGTGGATGCACTTCCATTGATTATCCGAAGTCTTATTTTTTTTCCACCTCCAGTTGGAAAAGCAATTTCTGGCTTGCCATTGGTAAGAAATTTATCATAGTATACATCGCTAACATCCATCGCCAGCATTCTTTTCCATTCATTTATGAATTTTGTTTTAAAATAGCCTTCTTTAATTGCATCCGCATAGCTTTGAACCGCCCCCTTTTGAATGGTTGCCTTTTTAATTGCAGACCAGTCATTTGCCATATGTAAGCGCCGGTGTACTTCAAATGGTTTCATGTCGGTCCAGTCACTTAGCAGCAATGTAAACTCTGGCATTGCAACCTCTTTTTGCTTATGAATGATAAATGCTCCGTACATACCATTTTGTTCCTGGAGTTTCGTATGTGAATGATACCAATAGGTTCCATTCTGAACAATCGGAAATTTGTATATGTGTGTAGTTTTAGGTTTTATAGGCGCAGTAGTAAGATATGGTACACCGTCCTGTTCGTTAGGTAAAATGAGACCATGCCAGTGAATCGATGTTTCCGTATTGAGTTCATTGTGAACGTAAATTTCAGCAGTATCACCTTCGGTAAAATGTAATTCTGGCATTGGAATTTGATTATTAACCGAATAGGCTCGCACTTTCTTTCCTGTCAGATTAATTACTGTATCGCGAACGAATAAATCATATCTTACAAGCTTTTGAGCAGAAACATAATTACAACTGATTGATAACAACAATAAAAATATTCTATACTTCAGCATAATTTTATCCTTTTATTTAATGGTTTCTGTGGTTTTACCACATGTAAGCATTTGATTTCCGTAGAATGGATTTTTAATTTGTGATTGTTTACTTAACCAATCTGATCCATTATTAAACATCGGACAATGTTGAAAATAAATTTCATAATCAAAGTGTGCGACTTTTGCTAGTTGATAAAAGTCTTTCGAAAGGTCACTGAACTTTATTCGCTGTTTATCAATTTTGTCAGATTTGGAAATTTCGGTACCCATCTCAATCAGATGTTGATTTACCTTCATCCACACGTTGAGTTGATCTTCAGTTAATTTGGCCCTATCTATTGAGGCAATTTTTCTCACCAGGTCTGCTGCTTTATTAGATATGCTTTTTACATCGGACTGAATAAATGCATCCTTCAAATCAAAATAAGAAGAGAAAATAGCTTGCAATGATGAGGTTTCATCAATCTCTGTTTTTGTTTGGTCATTTCCGTTACTTTTATCAGTAACGTTAGATATTTTGCTTTTCTTCAAACTTCTTTGGTATTTGCAGCATTCCGGTAATTTTGCATAGGCTTCATCTGGTGCAAGAAATTTCTCATTGTCATAACCGGCTAGCGCTATTCGCTTTAAAATTTCGTCACCTGTTTGCTTGGCCGAGTCATAAGTGATTGTTGCAATTTTGCTTTTATCATCCCATTGCACTTTTGCCATTCCTTTTTTTAACCCCGCCTTTTCAATTTTGGATTTGCACATTTCACAATTTCCTAAAATTTTAATACGGTCCGTTTTTAAATTTGAAGATTGAGCATTTGCATTGTCAATAGCAGCAAACGTCAGTAACAGCAAAGTAATTTTTTTTATAATTTTCATAGTCTTAATTAATTAAAGGTTCAGCCTGAAAGCCGGCCTTGGCTATTATGCTCGTAATTTCCTGCGCATTTAAATGTTCCGTTTCAATGCTTAAAATTCGATCTGGAGAAGTTGTATCCACTTGCCATTTTAATATTTTCTTTTCTTCATTTAATGCAGGTGCTACTTTCGCTATGCAACCTCCACATTTTATATTGGTTTTAAATTTTAAATATTTCATGTGATAAAGATTAATTAAAGTTTCTAAGTTTTAATAATAAACTGTTCCCAACTACGCTGACAGAGCTTAATGCCATAGCAGCCCCTGCAATCATAGGGTTAAGTATAAAACCATTTACAGGATACAATAACCCTGCTGCAATGGGAATACCAATCAAATTGTAGATAAAAGCCCAAAATAGATTTTGTTTAATGACCCGAACTGTTTTCCGTGATAATTCAAGAGCCTTAGGAATTAGCAAAAGATCAGAGGAGATAATCGTCATTTTAGCAACATCAATAGCGATATCCGATCCTTTCCCCATTGCAATACTTACATCTGCTTGTGCCAGCGCCTGGGAATCATTAATCCCATCTCCCACCATCCCAACAATTTTTCCTTTCTGTTGAAGTGATTTTATAAAATTGGCCTTATCAGATGGCAAAACTTCTGATTGATAGTGACGAATTCCAACCGATTGAGATATCGCAGCCGCCGTTCTTGAATTATCCCCGGTAAGCATATACACTTCAATTCCTTTATCTTCTAATTCTTGAATCGCCTTTTTCGAATTTGTCTTAATACGATCATGAATTCCTATGATGGCGATAAGCTCTTTTTCATTTGCGAAAAACACAACAGTTTTTGCTTCATCTAATAAGCTGTTCGCTTTACTTTGTTGGTGATCGCTTGTATTTATTCCATGATCCATTAATAATTTCTTATTGCCGACGTAATAATTCATAGATCCAATCAACGCTTTTGCACCCTGTCCTGTAATACTTTCAAATCCATCTATCGATCGTACTTCAGCACCATTCAAATAACTAACGACGGCATTTGCCAGTGGATGTTCCGATAATTTTTCTATTGCAAACAAAATAGATTCATTTAGTTTTCTATCCCCATCAGCTATCCAAATAAAATCTGTTACAGAAGGATGCCCTTCGGTTATGGTTCCTGTTTTATCCAAAATAATAGCATTCATTTTTTTAGCAATTTCCAGACTCTCCGCATCTTTAATTAAAATACCATTTTCTGCGCCCTTTCCCATCCCGACCATAATTGCAGTTGGAGTCGCCAAACCTAAAGCGCATGGACATGCGATTACCAGAACCGTTACCGTCGAAAGTATTGCATGAGTAAATGCGTTTTCTCCACCTAAAATCATCCAGCTGATGAATGTTAAAATTGCTATTCCGATAACAGTTGGAACAAATATTCCGGCAATCTTATCAACTAATTTCTGAACCGGTGCTTTACTTCCCTGAGCTTCCTGGACCGTTTTTATAATTTGTGCCAGCACTGTTTCTCCACCTACTTTTTGTGAGATAAGTGTCAATGTCCCTTTTTGATTAATTGTCCCCGCAAACACTTTATCACCTTTTTTCTTTTGAACAGGAATTGGTTCACCAGTAATTGAACTTTCATCCACATTTGAAATACCTGATCGAACTTCACCATCAACCGGCATCTGTTCGCCTGGTTTAACAAGAACGATGTCTTGAATATTGATTTCTGATGCTGATATAATCTGCTCCGATCCGTCTTCATTGATTCTTATAATTTTATCGGGCTGCATACTTATCAGTTTCTTAATGGCAGAGGACGTATTTGATTTCGCCCGATCTTCCAATAATTTTCCTAATAATATAAATGTAATCACTACAGCAGCAGTTTCGAAATAAACATCTGCATTAAATCCTCTATTTATCCAATATTCAGGAAATACGGTATTAAAAACACTAAATAAATAAGCGATACCTGTACTCGATGCGACTAACGTATCCATGTTTGAAGAACCATTCTTTAGCTGCTTAAAAGCATTCACAAAAAATTGCTTTCCAAATAAAAATAATACAGGGGTGGACAAAGCCCACATAATAAAATTCGCATAAGGAACATGTATAAAATGCATTCCTAGTATAATTAAAGGAATGCTCAATGCAAGAGATGATATAGTTTTAAACTTTAATTGGGAATAATGTTTTTGTCTTGTTAACTCCAACTCTTTTCCTACGTTTTCATGTGAATCAATCACAAGATCATATCCGATACTCTGAATTAATGATTTTAATTCTTTTGGAGTTATTTCCGTGGGAATATATTCGACTAAAACCTCATTAACAGCGATGTTTACAACCGCACGGATAACACCGGTTTGTGTTTTTAAAATGCTTTCGACGCTGATTGCACAAGAGGCACACGTCATGCCTGTTACAGGAAAAGTTTGGGTTAATGTTTCCACATCATAACCTAAACTTCTGATTTTTGAGACAATGTCATTTAAAGTGTTATTATTTTTTTGATCAAGCTCAACAACAGCTTTATGATTGTTAAGCTCCACGTGATGTCGCTTAACACCAGGTATTGAGCCAATGCCATTATCCACTATGAGTGCACAATGATCGCTTTCGACACCGATTAAGGGAATATTCGTTTCTTTTTTCATGAGCATCAATTTAACAGTACAAAGTTAAAGTGCTCTACTCAAAATGATGTTATACTTTTTTGGAAGTGTTTTATATTATTTTGGATCTTTTATATTGTCTAGCGACTTCCGCTTGTTTTCCTTTAATTCTTTAAAACTGCTAGGGGCTAAGCCCGTTACCTTTTTGAACTGACTTGATAAATGGGAAACACTACTATAATTCATTAAATCTGCGATTTGGGTTAGAGACAGCTCATCGTAAACTAATAGTTCTTTTACTCTTTCAATTCTTTGTAGAATAGTAAATTGTTCAATGGTCATGCCTTCTAATTCCGAAAACAAATTACTTAATGCGCTGTAATCCTTATTAAGCTTTTGAGAGAGCAGATTGGAAAAATTTATTTTAATATTTTCATTCTCATAATGGACTTGTTGAATAATGATTAATTTAATTTGCTCAATTAATTTACTTCTTTTGTCATCTAATAATTCAAATCCTTGAAACTGTAATCGCTCATTAATTAAAACTAATTGTTCTTTACTCAGATTTTCAGAGAACTCTACTTCCCCCATGACAACGTTTAAGGGATGAAACCCCAGCTTAATCAACTCTGCTCTGACAGCAGAAATACACCTGTTGCATACCATGTTTCGAATGTATATTTTCATCGGTTATCCTGTATTATTTGTTTCTTCGCCATTCCATTAATATATTTTCTTTTATACATAAAAGTACGTGTTTACTATGAGCGTAACAAATACTCATAACTTTAAAAGTTTCAGGTATTGTCATAGACGATACAGCAGAAGAAATAAAAGTTGTTTCCTGTGATTTTACTGCTATGGAGGTGAAAAGCATGCTCAAAAGTAGGAGCAAGGTGCCGGCGAATCTTAAGCATGCAGATAAATAGAAAGAGAGTCGTGTACGGAAGTAAGTTTTTTAATTATCTGTAACCCTCGAAACAAATTCCTTTCCATCACAAAGCCCAATGTGCTTTCAAATCCTTGTTAATCCATTTCAATAATTCTTTTTGTTGCTACGTTATTATCGATTGAAATTTTCACAAAGTAAATTCCTGCACTCATGTCTCTCTTTATCTAATTGTGTCTAACTAAGAATACTTACTTAAGAACTCATCTTCATTTGAATTAAAAAACAAAGCGAGTTGTTTTACATTTAATCTTTGTTTGCTTTTGTAATTTGTAATCATGTCTCGCAACTTCATCGGTTGCTCTCTTGGTATATCCAACTCAGAAGGTTCTCTTCTGCGTATATTCAAAGAGTTAAACTGACTTAACAAATACTTCTTTTGTCCATCGGTGATTACTCCAATGTCATTAGCCCTGTACAACAGGGCTTGCATAGAAACTTTCCATTTCCTTTTTAAATCAGCCAACAATGCA
>DAORKB010000059.1:0-2994 GCA_035439365.1 Bacteroidia bacterium | reverse complement strand
ACTAAAGCCCCTTCATTGAGGAGCATGCTAACATCATCTATGTCTCTAAAAATATAATGCATAATACTTCAATTTACATGGTGCTTTTCAAGTGAATGAAATTTTTTCTTCAACATCCCCTCTTTCACACCAGCAAGTACTGAAGCCTTTCCTAGAGAAATCTTCTCCTCAATAATACAACTATATAATAGCTTATTAAAACGTTGTGGTTTTTCTTCTGAATTGAATTTTCCAAAATCTTTGTCCTCGGCAAACCATTGATTGTAATACATTTTCCAAAGTTTATATGTATCAAAATCAATTACACCTGCTTGCAATGTCGAATACATTATAGCATGGATTGAGATGCCGTATTTTTCTTTTAAATATTTTAATTCCTCGATTGTAACTTTAGTACGCCTGTGTCCAAACTCAATTATGATAGCTTCTTTTGGAAATAACAATTCTCCAGAAAAAGCATCACATAATCTTTCGATTGTTTCTTCATCAAGCTCATCAATAAATTGCAACACAATGTGACCAAGTTCATGCATTGAAGTAAATCTAATTCTTGTTATTTCCTTTATAGCAGAGTTGATTACTATTACCGGGATTTTTCCAGCCCACGCAGCAAACCCTTCAAATTTTTCTGATCTATTTACTTCGTATACTTTTATGCCTTTGTCTTCAAGCAATTCTACTACATTAGGAATTTGAACATTTCCAAGGTTCCATTTTTTTCTTAATTGCTTTGCAGCTTTTTCAACATCTTTTTTTGTTTGTATGATGATATCAGCAATCGGATTTTTAAAATCCTGTTTACTGTCTGCAATGTTTTCTAATTCAATTAATCGAACAATATAATCAACGGTGTCTTTTTTTATTGCTTCAAACTCGTCAATTATAATTTTGCTTTTCTCTCTTAAAGAGACGCTTGCTAGAGTGATATTTGTTTCAACCAGCTCTTCTTCAAAAAGAAAATCTTGTGATACATTTAAAGCTTTAGCTAATTTTACAACAGCATCACTTGATGGGCGTAATTGTGCATTCTCAAATTTGCTGATAGCTTGCTTTGACAAACTGGAAATATTTGCCAAATCTTGCAATGACAAATCTGCCATTTCCCTAGCCGCTCTTAGCCTAGCAGGGAAAACATTTGAATTTGATGATGAATTATACATAGTCGTTTCCATTTTATAGTATACAAATATACAAAAAATAATAATCGTCTACAAGTAAATTGCTAACAATCAGTTGATAAGTTGTTTTTTGACACCTTTAAAAATGACAATAAATTGATTTTCAATTATTTAGAAATGCCCTTTATTTGTTTTTTCTTTTTGTCCCTTTAAAATGATCAAAAAATAAGTGTTCTATAAAATATTTGACTAATTCTTTAATTTTCAACATTTTATGAAGTCAAATCAATGAATGAAAGTTAATTGCCTATAAATCAACTTGTTTATGTTAAATAATTCAATATCTTTGATTACTCTTTAACTGAAGATAAGCCCCAAATTTTAGGTCTTATATTAAAACAAAAGGTAATGGCGTCAAGTACATATATTTCGGAAAACCTCACTCAAAATCAGCTTGCGCTCTTGCGCTTGTTGGATGACATGGAATTGGATATCTTTTCACTTGATGAACTCAGCAAAACATTAAAAGGTAAGGTTGAGAACATTAATGAAATGGTAGAAAATCTCGTTCATAAAAAACTACTAGCGAGAATTGAACGAGGAAAATTTTGCAGAACAAATTTTAAAGATGAATTGGTTATTGGTTGCCATCTAGTTGCTGATGGCTGCGTTTCGTATTGGTCAGCATTAAATAAACATGGATTAACGGAGCAATTTCCAAATACGGTATTTATACAAACAACAAAACAGAAAGCCGAAAAAACAGTTTTTGGTGTGAAATATCAATTCGTAAGAGTTGCTTTATCTAAACATACCGGAATTAAAACTCAAGGATTCGGTAATCATCGATATAAAATAACCGAAGTAGAAAAAACAATTGTTGATTGCTTTGATCTTCCGGAGTACTCAGGAGGATATGCAGAATTAATTCGTGCATTCAATGAGGCTAAATTGAATGCTGAAAAATTAATTGAATACTGCGAAGCAATTCATAATATTGCTACTACTAAACGTATGGGGTTTTTAGCTGAATTGTTAAATAAAAAAGGGTTAAAACCATTCATTCGATTTGCTAAAGAAAAAGTAAATACAAAATATAATTTATTCGATACTCAAGGAAGTGACAAGGGCGAGTTCGTTAATGAGTGGAGATTGCGTTTAAACATAAGTAGAGAAGAAATCCTAGACATCTGTAACAAAGTTTATTAATGATTTTACAAAAAGAAATAGCTACGATAGCTGAAGCCAAACTCGTGTCAAAAAGTACCGTTGATAAAGATTGGGTACTTGGTCATTTCCTTGCTGCTATATATTCACAACCGGAACTTAGAAAGGTATTGATTTTTAAAGGAGGAACATGTCTTAAAAAATGTTACTTCCCTGATTATCGTTTTTCTGAGGATTTAGATTTCACATCACGAGAAAAAACATTTGAGCTAACGAAAAAGCATTTGCAAAACATTTGCGAACACTTACATCAAAACACAGAAGTACTAACTCACATTGATTCTCTTCGACCGTTAAAATTTAAAGATGAGTTAACGGGATATGAAGCGGTAATACGTTTTTGGGGAGCAGACCATCCTCGAAACGAAACGCCTCCTCCTGTTGAACGCTGGCAGACTAAAATAAAAATTGAAATTATTCTTTACGAATTAATGATATTTGATGAAGCTCAACAAGCAATCACTCATCAGTATTCTGACGCTATCGCATTGAATCCAAATAAAATCCCATGCTATTCAATTAACGAGGTAATGGCCGAAAAGCTCAGGGCATTAATACAACGATCTTATACTGCTCCGAGAGATTTTTATGATATATGGTATCTACAAAAGTACTATCCGGATTTAAATTTCGATGAGATCGTTAATGC
>DAORKB010000058.1:0-16407 GCA_035439365.1 Bacteroidia bacterium | reverse complement strand
CGATTTTTTCCGCAATGCTGAATGCACCACCTGCTTCATCGCCTTCGGCAACAATAATAATTTTTGAATTTTTACTCTTGCGTTTATTTTTTAATCGGTTCACCAGATCATTCAAATCGGTTTTTGTTTCGGGCATTAAAATATTTTCAGCTCCTGCAGCAATACCTGCACGCAATGCTATTAAGCCAGCATCTCTTCCCATTACCTCCACAAAAAATAAGCGATCATGACTTTCTGCTGTGTCACGTAATTTATCTACTGCATCCACAACCGTATTAATGGCAGTATCATAACCAATCGTAAAGTCAGTTCCTACCAAATCATTGTCGATTGTGCCGGGGCAGCCTACAATGGGTATGTTGCAAAGCTTTGTAAATTCCTGTGCGCCGGTAAATGTACCGTCACCGCCTATCACAACAATTCCTTCTATTCCGTAACGTTGCAAATTTGCATAGGCTTGTTTCATCCCCTCTTGTGTTCTAAACTCTTTGCTTCTGGCAGTTTTTAAAATGGTGCCACCACGTTGAATGATATTTGCAACTGATTTTGCACTCAAGGGAAGAAATTCATCTTTGATCATTCCATCATACCCATGCATGATGCCCATTACTTCTATTTTGTGATAAATGGCCGTACGAACTACGGCACGGATACAAGCATTCATTCCGGGTGAATCGCCACCGGAGGTTAACACAGCTATTTTTTTCATATTCGTAAAATTAATAATTGTAGGTTTCCTTCAAATGTTAATTGGCTAATCAATGTTCTCCCAAAAGCTATCGGGATCGAGGAGGGTACTGATCTTCATCAGGTCGAAAGAGAGCTTAATTTGCTCAACAAATTAAATCAATTATTCCTTACCTTTTTCAAGTTTGTGAATTTTTTTTGTTCCGGAATACATCTCATATTTCAAAAACTTACATTCCAATTGACCATTGAATAAAGTTATTTTACGGGAAGGACGCAGGCCAACATGCTTAAAGGCTTCCAGATTTGAGCTTAAGATCCAGCAATCATAACCGGCAAATTTTTGTTTGAAGGTATCGCCCATCATTTTGTAAAGCTCTTCGATGTTATCTTTTACCATTCGTTCGCCATAGGGTGGATTGATGACCACTACCCCCCTGCCGGCAGGCACCTCAAAATCCTTCATGTTGCAATTGCGAATGGATACAACATCCTCCACCTTTGCCAGCTTGCAATTTTCTTTTGCTTTCTTTGCTACATTGGGCGAAAGTTCTCCCCCAATAATTGTTTGGTTAAGATTGGTAATTTTATTAATACTTGAATCAAGAATAGTGTTCCAAAGTTCTTCATCAAAAGGCATAAACTTTTCCCAACGCTGAAAACCAAATTCTTCACGGAAATACCCCGGAGGAATGTTGTTGGCAATCAAAGCAGCTTCAATCAAAATGGTACCTGAACCACACATGGGATCAATAAAATTGCTTCGTTTATCCCAACCGGTTAGTAAAACCAACCCAGCTGCCAGCACTTCGTTAATAGGTGCCAAATTGGTTTTATCACGATACCCTCTTTTGTGCAGCGACTCTCCGGAGCTATCAAGTGCAAGTGTAGCGACATCATTAAAGATATGCAAATTGATCCGAAGTGTCGGGCGATCCAAATCTACGGATGGACGTTCTCCCTTTTTTGCCCGGAATTGGTCTACAATTGCATCTTTTGTTTTCTGGGAAAGGTATTGAGAATGGGTAAATAACTCCGAATTGATAACCGTATCAATAGCAAAAGTGTCTGTAACCTCCATATAATCCTCCCAGTTGATGGATTGTATCGCAGTGTATAAGGATTTTTCGTCGCTTACTTTAAATGTCTTAAATGGCACCAAAACTCGTAATGCCGTACGCAAGCACAAGTTGGCTTTGTATAAAAAACCCAGATCACCGGTAAAACTTACAGCACGGTTGTGCACCTCAATGCTGCGTGCGCCAAGGCGTTGCAGTTCATTGGATAAAATTTCTTCCAGGCCAAAAATAGTTTTGGCAATCATTTTAAAATCGTGTTTCTCGGTCACCGGCATTCGAATTTTTGCAAAGGTAATATTAAATTTAGCTAAGCAGTGATCATTTTAAAATTGTGATGAACCGTGCGCAAGCTGTCCATTCAATTATCCCGTAATCCCGCGTCCTGTTAAGCCTTTGAAAAAGGTTTCAGGATAGGAAAGGTTTATTGCCCGAAAAACTTGAAAAATGTTTCGCTAATTGTTTGATTTATTAGATAAAGTATTATTTTTGAGCATTCATAAAACCATCTTAAAACCAAACATTAAAAATGAGATTGAACTTTACGACCTTCAGAAAATCATTATTTATGTTATCTGCTGTAGCAGTTTTAACATCTGGGTGTGGCAATGATGCAGCTAAAGATGGCGATGAATTGCCGGAAGTTGTTGACAGTACACAAACTACGATTGTCAATATCAATGGAGAAATTTTCAGTATTCCTTCTCCAATTCAAATGGCTTATCTTGTAAAAAATAGCGGTGCAAACTATAACAAAGAAATTTTAAATGCACCAGGCAAATCTTCCCAATACACCAATAATTTTGCAAAAGCATTAAATCTCGGGATTTATGGTGCGGATTTAGGGTATGTAACGATGTATGACCAGGCTCAGGATGCAATTGGGTATATGAATTCTGCTAAAAAATTGGCTGGTGAATTGAACATTTCCAATGCATTTGACAATGCAACATTGGAGCGTTTCCAAAAAAATCTTGGTAATAAAGATTCAATGCTGGTTTTAACAAGTGTTGCTTATAGAACTGTTGATAGCTATTTAAAAACAAATGAACGCAATGATATCAGTGGACTGGTTTTGGCCGGTGGCTGGATCGAAAGTTTGTATTTTGCAGCCAATGTTTATAAAACAAAACAAAATGAAGATATAAAACGCAGAATCGCAGAACAAAAATCCTCTTTACAAAGTCTTATTAAATTGTTAACTCAATTTTACAGTCAACCTGAGTATACAGAGTTTGTTGATGCTTTATATGATCTTTCTTCAGTATTTGATGGTGTAACCTTCAAATACATATATGAAAAACCAACAACGGATGCTGACAAGAAAATTACTGTAATTAATAGTAAATCAGAAGTAACTATTTCTCCGGAGCAAATTGAATCGATTTCTAAAAAAATCAACGATATAAGAGCTAAAATTGTTCGTTAGTACTTAATTAACCAATCCACCTTCGCCAAGGCGATAGTGGAAGAAGAAAGAAATTTGACCATTTAATTCAAAAAAGATATGAAAAAGGGAATTTTTAAATTGATGTTTACCATCTGCAGCATTATCGTTTTTAACACCGCAAGTGCACAAATGTCTGATACTGTTGCTAACGTATGCACAAAACACCTTGAAAATAAATTTATCTCAGACGGACAACAATATCGTTCCCTATTAATGAATGGTGATGAAACAGCTGAGTTTCATACAGTACTTTATGGCGGTACAGTATACCGTATTGCCGCGTGTACAGGTCTTTCTGATGGAAACCTTGTATTCTCTGTATATGATACAGAAAGACACCTTTTATTCACCAATCACGATTTTAAAAATGCTCCATACTGGGATTTTAAAATAAACAACACGCTTGATTGCATTATTGAAGCCAAATTAGACGGTCCTCAAAGCTCTGGAAGAGCAGTTATACTTATCGGTTTCAAACAACAGAAATAAAAAAGAGTTTCTTGAGTCATTACAAGGCATTATTACCCCGGTACTAATGTCTTTTTTTTCTAATTCACTTCGAATAAACCTGAGTAATGAGTGAAAGAATACTAAAAGCTCTTATGCAAATGTTTGCTATTATTGCCCGGGTAAACGGGGTTAATGATAGCGGACGTTTCATTGTTCAAGCCTTCCTAAAACAACAATTAAATCAGGAGCTCGTAGATCAGTACCTTGCTATTTTTGATGAATTTGTTGAAGCACATCATAGTGTTTCTAAAAAGAAAGATGGAACCGCCAAACGGACTTCGCTTAACTCAGTAAAAGTTCTTAAAATTTGTACCCAGATTAATGGAGAATTAACACAGGTACAAAAAGTGGTCGTACTCATTCGTTTAATTGAGTTCATTAACTCCAACGAAGATATTACTGAACAGGAAATGGAATTTGTTATTACCGTTTCCGAAACATTTAATATTGATGAAGAAGAGTTCATTCGGTGTTTAAAATTTGTTCAGGCCAAAGAAAATCAAATACCCGACTCTTCAAAAATTCTCATCATTGACAACAAATCACATGAATTCGAAAATACGCGCCATTTATATGCAGAAGGTGTAACCGGACAGGTTCGTATTTTATGGATCCCAAGTGTGAACATGTATGCGTTGGTGTATTTTGGTATCAGCGATTTATATTTGAACGGACAATTAATCAGTCAGGGAAAAATATACATCCTCACCCCTGGTTCATCCATAAGGAGCTCAAAAGTAAAACCTATTTATTACAGTGATATTTTAAGTGCCTTTTTAACGGATACTTCTAAAGCCAGAGTTTCTTTTGTTGTAAAGGACCTTGAGTTTAAATTTAAAGGTGGAAAAATAGGTTTACACGATATTAATTTTAGTGAAGAGTCCGGAAAACTCATTGGTATTATGGGTGGATCCGGTGCCGGTAAATCGACATTGTTAAACGTACTTAACAGCAATGAAAAACCTACCAAAGGTTCCGTAAAAATAAACGGAATTAACATTCACACAGAAAAAGATAAAATTGAAGGTGTTATCGGGCATGTTTCACAAGATGATTTACTGATTGAAGAGCTTACCGTTTTTCAAAATCTTTTTTACAACGCAAAACTTTGCTTTGGTGATAAAGACGATCAGGAAATTTATGAAATGGTGGCCATTGTTCTCACCAGTCTTGGATTAATTGAAACCGCTCACCTGAAAGTAGGTAGCCCATTGGATAAAACCATATCCGGTGGTCAGCGTAAACGCTTAAACATTGCGTTGGAATTGATTCGAGAACCATCCGTATTATTTGTAGATGAACCTACTTCCGGTTTGTCATCCCGTGACTCTGAAAATATTATGGACTTACTGAAAGAGTTAGCCTTAAAAGGAAAACTTGTTTTTGTAGTTATCCATCAGCCTTCTTCCGACATTTTTAAAATGTTTGATAAATTAATGATCCTTGATGTTGGTGGCTTTCCCATCTATTATGGTAACCCTGTTGATTCTGTTATTTATTTTAAAACAGCTGTAAATCATGTGAACAGCAATGAAAGTGAATGTATTGAGTGCGGAAATGTAAACCCCGAACAGGTATTTAACATCATCGAATCAAAAGTACTTGATGAGTACGGTAACATCACACGCAATCGTAAAATCTCTCCTGCCGAATGGAACGCACTCTATAAAGAAAAAATGGAGACCAAGGTGGAAGAAGTTGAAACGATTACGAAAATTCCCGAAAGTACTTTTAAGATTCCACCTAAATTAAAGCAGTTCAACGTTTTTATTACACGTGATGTTTTATCCAAGTTAACCAACAAACAATACCTTGCCATCAACTTGCTGGAGGCACCTGTATTGGCCTTTATATTAGCGTATCTTGTTAAATTTTACAATACCGACCTTTCTAATAAAGTAGGATATATTTTTAGGGAAAACGAAAATCTGCCGGCATATCTTTTTATGTCAGTTGTGGTTGCTTTATTTATTGGTCTTACCGTTAGTGCCGAAGAAATTATCAGGGACAGAAAAATTCAAAAACGGGAATCGTTCTTAAATTTAAGCAAGGCAAGCTATCTGTATTCCAAAATCAGCATTATGTTTGTCCTCTCAGCCATTCAAACACTTACGTTTGTGCTGATTGGAAACTATGTACTGGAGATTAAAGACATGAACCTTTGGTATTGGTTGGTACTGTTCAGTTCTTCCTGTTTCGCCAATATGCTGGGCCTAAATATTTCGGCAAGTTTTAATTCCGCAATCACCATATACATATTAATTCCTTTCCTGATCATACCTCAATTATTATTAAGCGGTGTTATTGTAAAGTTTGATAAATTAAATCCGGCCATTACTTCTCAAAGTGTTGTGCCTGTAACAGGTGAAGTTATGACTTCCCGATGGGCATTTGAAGCATTAGCCGTAAAACAATTTAAGGATAATCAATTTAATTCTGAGCTGTATAAGTATGACAAAGCAATCAGTATTGCAACCTATAAAAAAGATTACTGGTTAACCGAGCTCAATAAAAAATTGGATAATTGTGAAAACAATTATAAAAATCCGGCACATAAAGATGAGGTTACAGATGCATTAAAAATGATCCATGATGAGATTACAAAAGAATTAAAAGTTCCGGAAATAAAAAGATCAAACTTGAAATGTCCTAATTTGGACCAATTGACACTTTCATCCTTCTCACCAAGTGTTTCAAGTAGCGTTGGAGCTTTTATTGCAAGCTTGAAAAATTATTATTTAAACAAGTTTAAAAATGCTACAAAAGGAAAGGATGAAAAAGTAAGTGATCTTACAAAAGACAGTGTTTCTCGAGCCAACTTTCTTCAGTTAAAAGATGATTATGAGAACGAAAGCTTAAGTGACCTTGTTACCAACAGAACAACTCCTTATCGTATTTTGGATTTGGATGGAAAGTATATTCAAAAAATTGATCCGGTTTATTTGGATCCTGTTGACTCTGATCTTGGACGTGCCCACTTTTTTGCACCACGTAAAAAAGTATTTGGAAAATATTACAGCACTTATTGGGTAAATATTTACGTTATCTGGATCATGTCGCTTTCATTGGGTATAACACTCTACTTTGATTTACTTAAAAAGTTTATAAACTTCCTGGAAAGGGTATTCAATAAATTCAGCCCTGAAACAAGATAAAAAAAGGTTCTCTGTAAGGAGAACCTTTTCTTTTATAGTAAAAAACTATTTTTTTGTTGCCGCTTTTTTCTTGACTCCACTTTTTTTAGTCACTTTCTTTTTCAGTGCCATCTTTTTAGGAGATGATTTTGAAGCAGCTGCTTTCCTTATACCAGTGCTCTTCCTGGCCGTTTTTCTTGCAGTCTTTTTTGGAATTTTGGCTCCCGCTTCTCTGGCTTCGGAAAGTCCAATTGCGATTGCTTGCTTCCTGCTGGTTACTTTTTTTCCGGAGCCACCACTCCGCAATGTTCCTGCTTTCATTTCATGCATTACTTTGCCTACTTTATCTTGTGCTTTTTTTGAATACTTTGCCATGGTTTTTAGATTTTAGTTAATATTGCTTAGGGAAATTCAATTTGCGTACCAAGCACAGGGAGCGAAAAGTTAGCGTGTAGTTTTTATACGTCAGTATCTTCTGTACTCATGCTACCTGCTGCTGTATTAAATTAAATCATATGAAGTTTCATTACATTGCCATTTTATCCTTTATTTTTCATTTTAATCTCCCTGGCAACGCCCAAACTGATTCTGCATTTATACAAGTCCATTACAATAATTCTCCGCTTAAAATTTACTCAAAATATTACATCACATTACCCGACTCCCTAAAAAACGGGGAATACATACGTTACAACTTGTGGCAAAAAATTGAAGCGCAAGGCAACTATCTAAATGGGAAAAACAAGGAGTATGGGTCTATTATGATGATTTAGTAGAACTTATAATGACCATTGACCATTCCACAGAAGATTTAGTCTTCCTCAATTTAAGTTCAAATACTGACCCGGTTTATTTAAAAGATGAAGTACAACTACCAAATTACATTCGAACAAAAATACCAGAACAGTTTACAAAAGAAGAGCTTAAGCAACTTAACGGAAAGTTATACTATGTTATCATAAAACTTAATGATGAAGGAAAAATAATAGAAGCGGAAACATTGAACCAAAAGTCAAAAAAGGGAGCAACCGTTTTTGATGAAAAACTCAGTAAATTATTTTTAAATGCTCCTCGTTGTCTTGTTGTTCAACCGACTGAACACATGATCAATTCCTTTACTATTCCCATTAAATTCTAATATCTCGATGCTATTTTAATTAGTATCCAATCCGTAAAATCATAACTTCTACCATTAACTAAATAATTAAAATTTTCCTATCCTAAAACTTGCTCACCCTATAAATTAGGAATACATTTGAAACGTTGAATTTTGATTTTGAACACTCCCCTACTCAAAATCAAATGTAGTGTAGACTCTTAACTACAAATTTCTTTTTTAAACTCGTATGCTTCTTCAAACAAAACGATTGACACTTCGCGAAGTGTTGCTAACGGATTTGAAACAGATCCATGAACTGCTTTCTCTAAAAGAGACGGACGAATTTAACACACTCGGTATTCCTGAAAATATTGAAAAAACAGCACAATGGGTATTGGATTGGAGCGAAGAAAAAAAGACCTCACCACGTAATTTTTATACATTTTCTGTTGAGTTAACGGGCCAACCTTCATTTGTGGGACTGGTTGCATTATATCTTGGAGCAGCTAATTACAAAAAAGGCAAAATCTGGATTAAGCTACACTCCGACCATTGGAACAAAGGTTATGCAACTGAATGCTTGAAAGAATTACTTCAATTCGGTTTTCGTCATTTGCAACTACATCGTATTGAAGCCGGTTGTGCTGTGGAAAACATCGCTTCGAAAAAAGTAATAGAAAAAGCCGGGTTTGTACAAGAAGGTTTATTCAGAGACAATTTATCAATTCGTGGCAAATGGGTAGATAATTATGAATTTGCGATGCTGGATACGGATTTTGAGAGGCTTTATCCTCTCCAACCTGATAGTCCCGATATTTATCGGAATGAAGGAATAAATAGCAGTTCAGGAATTATTAAGTGATACTTTCATCTGTAAAAGCAACTTTATTGCAATTCATTTACTCATTCCGGTAAATATCGGGACTGTCAGGTTACAGGTAAAAAAATTTCCGCTATCATACATCTCGCACTGCCACCACCAATCGTTTCTATTGTTTTAATAGGGAGCGGCAACAACTCAGCATATTTCTCTATTTGCTTTTTTTGATTTACTGTTAAACTATCACAAGCACTTTGAGACATTACGAGTAAGTGTTTCCCATTCACGTCCTTTAACTCCAGCATATTTCCTGCAAAATGACTCATTTGATCGAAGCTAATATCAACAATCTCATGATCGCTTGTTGCAAAGGATTGAATTACTTGCTGCCTTTCGGTTTTATCTGTAATACTATCTAAGCAAATCACTACAAATTTTTCGGCAATGCACATCATGACATTGGTGTGATAAATTTGTTTTCTGTTTTTATCTTCTGCGATAAAATAAAGCGGTTGATAGTTCAGGTAGTTGCACAATTCTATAAATAATTCTTTATCCGTACGTGGTGAAAGGCAAGCATATGCTACTTTGTGCTGATGATCAAATATAATACTCCCGGTCCCTTCTAAAAAAAGTTCCTCTGCTTCATATTTACTGAGATCAACTACTTTTTCAATTTTAAATTTCTTTTTCAACATTTCCAAAACATCCAATCGCCGCTCCTCTCTCCTGTTTGGAGCAAACATCGGATAGAGTATAACTGTTCCGTCGGCATGGAAACTCACCCAGTTATTGGGGAATATAGCATCTGGCTTAACCGGATCGGGTGTATCCTCAACAACTGTAACATTGATGTTTTTTGATTTTAACAACGCTACAGCATTTTCAAACTCATTCAATACTTTTGTTTTTATGATTTCTTCTTTTTCCTCCAGTACATTTTGAAAAGCATTGGAACCCGCTGTTTCTTTATTAAAGGTAAAGTGAGCCGGTTTTACAAGTAATATTTGATTGGTGTTTTGCATTTTGAGATAGATATAAGATTTGAGATATGAGATATGAGATGCCGGATTTTGAAAATATCTTCCCAAATTCTTGTTGCTTGGAGTCTCATATCTCACGTCTAATACTCAAATCTACATTTAAATTCTTTAAAATAAAAAAGGGTGCAGATTTGCACCCTTTTTTATTTTAAAGAATTTAAATGTTATTCGGTTACCTGAACCATTTTAAAAGGAACATTGATAATGGCCTGATAATCCTCACCGGCTTCAAGCATGTCTTCATCATCCTCTTCATAAAACCAGTTGATAACAACCTGACTTCCGGATTTGTTAATCGCTTCCAACTTTTTAAATACATCCAAAATGCATTTTGAAGAGCTTGTATTAAAATATTCCAATTGAATATTTACGTTCGTATTTATTTGTGGTTTTGATGCATATTTCTCCAGCCAATCCACAAGTGGTTTATAAAACTCAATGGAATTTTCGGGTATAGAACGTCCTCTAATCTCTAGAAATCCCTTATTGATATCAAATGTGATGGTCGGTGTTTTCGGTGTTCCTTCAATTGAAATTGTTTCCATAAGCTTTATTTCTTATTAAGATATTTTAATATTTAAACTGAAAAAAGAGTATTGATCATCTACCGGTAAAAAATTAAAATTCAATTTATCACCGGTTTTGCGGGCAATATCTACCATGCCTAATCCACCGCCACCTTTCATAGACATTTCACCGTTGTTTAATATCTCTTTATAAAATTCTTTAAGCTGATCTTTTGAAAGTTGATTAATATCTTCCAGTCTTTTTTGTAGTCCTGAAACGTTTTCTTTTTTAATATAGTTACCCGTAATGATCGTGTATTGATTATCAATTTTTCCTATTAAAAAAATAGCAGCTCTGATTTTTTCATTCAAATCAGGTGTAATCTCATCCATGTGATGGTATAAATTCTGCAAACATTCTACCAATACATTGTATACCTTTTTTTTGATCTTTGGATCTTCTTGCATGGTATCCAGTTTGGATTCCATAATCTGAAGAATAGAAGTCAGCAGTTCGGAGGTAACGTCACCTTTAAAAGAAAGCATAATATTATTACGCTCCATTTTATCATAAAAATCATAAATATTCAACATCATAGGAAACGCAGATTAAATACATTATGTGGACGTAACTTCTGAATTTTACTTTAAACAAATATATAAATAAGTTTAATAAATAGACCAAGTCTCTTTTATTTTTATTGATATTTATTCACATCCAAAAGTTCACATTTTACCGCGTCCAAACCATTAAAAAATAAGGGTTTATGACAAATGCCCCTAAAAGATGGCTAAATTTTAGCAAATAACAGCATTCATTCGCCATTTCAGCTCAAATCATACCCGAAAACCAATTACTAAAATATCATCCACCTGCTCCAATGCCCCCTTCCATGCCTGATGACGCTGATCAAGAATCTTGTATTGTTCTCCCATCGGTTTTTCATAATTCTCAATCAACACTTCATGAAACTGCTTATACTTAAATTTTTTTCCGGAGCTACCACCAAATTGATCAGCGTACCCATCCGTAAACAGGTATACACAATCTCCCGCTTCCAATTGAAATATATTATTCTTGAATATTTTTATTTCTGCATGTTCCACATCCGCACCAATGGATTGTTTATCTGCTTTAATTTCTATCAATTCCTTTTCCCTCACTATATAAACGGAATTGTTGGCCCCTGCAAATTGTAATTGTTTGCTTTCCAAATTAATTGCACACAGTGAAATATCCATCCCATCCTTAATCGTATTGAGTGTCCGGTTAATTTGACGGTTTAAAAAAGTGAGTGCATCGGCAGGAGTATTGATGGCGGCATTGGTCAATGTTTGATTTAAAATTGTACTTCCAATAATACTCATCAAGGCACCCGGAACACCATGCCCTGTGCAATCGACAGCTGCAATTACTATAATTTCCTCTCCTTCGTTAACATCATTTGGTGTGGTTCGCACTTTCGCATACCAATAAAAATCACCGCTAATTACATCTTTGGGCTTATAGAGGATAAAAAAATCATTTAATGACTGCGCTATTTTTTCATGTGAAGGCAACAATGCACTTTGTATACGTTCTGCGTAGTGAATGCTATCAAAAATGTCTTTATTTTTTTCTTGAATAATTGTATTTTTTATTCCCAGTTCTTTGTTGGATTCAGCCAATGCAAGTCTTGCAATGACTTCTTTTTTTGTAAGATTTGTTCGGGTGTAAATTAGCAGAATTGTAAAAAATGCTACCGATGCCGTGAGCAACCCCCCATTGATTAATATTTGGCCTGGCTCAAGCTTACTGTTTAAATGAAAAAAAATAACATTCGCAACACAAGAAACCAAAACGACTGCAACGGAATATACCGGTTTCCAAATCACAAACATACCTGCACCTATAAATAATGCAATATAGGCGAAGGTATGTTTTTGTAATTCGGGTACATCCATTACACTATACATATAAGCATTTTGAATGGAAATACCTATAAAGGGGATCAAGGCAATAATTTCCGGTTTATCTGTCAATTTTTTCTGCATCAGGATTCCCCAAAGTGTTGCAATGGACACCACAATTCTGAAAATAAAAAAATCGATAAAATGAGATGGAATATTGAAATAATCACCAACCGCCCAAATTGGGTTTAAGACAACAGCAACCCAGGCGATCAACATATGAAATTTCAAAGCTGTTTTACGAAGCTCAGATTGCCAATCAACGGAAGAAAGATTGTTTACGTCAGGCATATTAAAAGGGAACTAGATTGTTAACCACTGCTACTTCTATGTCTTAAATGCATGCATTCTAATTCCTTATATACTTTTCTTGATCTTATGTGCCTGAGTATTTAAATAAAATAAAAACATAGGCACACCGGTTTTAAATTTACTGGACGCAAGATTATTCTTATTTACCTTTTGTCTAGTAAGTATATAGTTATTCAAATTTAATCAAATCACCTTATTATTTCTATTTTTGTAGAAATTTTAATTGATGGAACAGCATTCACCGCTTAATTGGTTTGAATCATGGTTCGATTCTCCTTATTACCACATTCTATACAAGGATCGGGATCAGAAAGAAGCGGAATTATTTATTGATAATTTAATTCAGTTTTTGCACCCCGAAAAAGATGTGCAATTTCTTGACCTGGCTTGTGGCAAAGGACGCCATGCTGTTTATTTAAACAAAAAGGGATTTCCTACAATAGGTATTGATCTTTCACCTGAAAGTATTGCTTTTGCCTCTCAGTTTGAAAATGATAGTTTACAGTTTTATGTGCAGGATATGCGCAAACCTTTTCGTATCAATTATTTTGATTATGTATTAAACCTTTTTACCAGCTTCGGTTATTTTGAACATGAAAAAGATGATTTAGCTGTAATCAACAGTATTCATAAAATGCTGAAAAAGCAAGGTATGGTCATCATTGATTTTATGAATGTAACATGTGTTCAGGAAAAGATTGTACCTACTGAGGAAAAAATAGTCAATGGAATATCCTTTGAAATTACCAAAACGATTGAGAATAATTTTATTGTCAAGCATATTCGTTTTACAGATAAAGGCACAACTTACAATTACGAGGAAAAAGTTAAATTGCTTCGTTTAAGCGACTTTGAACGGTATTTGTCGACTGCTAACCTTAAAATTGTAAATTTGTTCGGTAATTATCAATTGCAACCTTTTGATTCGTGTTCTTCAGAACGACTGATCATTGTTGCTCAGAAAAATTAATTTAAAATTTTGGCAGTTGTTGGAACTGTGCTATTCAGGTTATGAATTATTTAATGTATGTCCTGCTTTTTTTATCTGTCCTGGCAAGTGGCATGAGTGTGTTATTTTTTAATATCAGCAGCAAATCATTAAAACTTTTTTTATCATTTAGCGGCTCTTTTCTTTTTGCCATTAGTGTTTTACACCTTATACCTGAGCTTTATTCTTCAGGAAGTTCCAATGTCGGTATTTATATTTTAATTGGATTTTTTGCTCAGATTTTACTTGAGTTTTTCTCTGAGGGAATTGAACATGGACATATTCATATTCATCATGAAGAGCATGGAAAAAATGCTTTTCCATTTGCCATGATGCTTGGTTTATCCATCCATTCATTTTTGGAAGGTATGCCTCTTGCGGATTTAACCACCACGGCACACCGCTCTTTACTTACCGGTATAATTTTACACAATGTTCCCATCGCCATTGCATTGATGACCATGCTGCTACAATCCAACGTCAGCAAGCGTAATGCAGTTATCTGGCTACTGGTTTTTGCATTTATTACACCCTTTGGAGCGTTTACAAGCTATGCCATTGGAACTAACATCATTGGTAACTTTTCTTCTTATTTCGACCGTATCATGGCGGTTGTAGTGGGTATCTTTCTTCATATTTCCACCACTATTTTGTTTGAATCCTCCGAAAATCACCGGTTTAACCTTATTAAATTTTTGGTGATTCTAATGGGAGCAGGAATTGCGATTGTGGGGCTTTAGGCCTTCGCTGAAGCTACGGCCTAAGCGGTATAATGCGTGCGCTATGTCTGTTCAAGCGGACAAAGCGCACGGTCGTCATAAATCCTTAAAAGCCGCTCTTAAGAAAAAACGCTTTATAACCAAAGCAAACTCCGGGTTGAATCCCTAATTTTCGTAAATTTGCACCCGTTCAATAGTATACTAACTTTAAAATTATAAATACCATGTCATTAGTAGGAAAAAAAGCGCCCGTGTTTAAAGCGCAAGCAGTAGTTAACGGAGGAGATATTGTTGCAGATTTTTCTCTTGAGCAATATCTCGGGAAAAAAGATGTCATTTTCTTCTTTTATCCAAAGGATTTCACATTTGTATGCCCAACAGAACTACATGCTTTTCAGGAAAAACTTGCTGAGTTTGAGAAACGCAATGTAGCTGTAGTTGCATGTTCTACAGATACAGAACAATCACACTGGGGCTGGTTACAGGTACCGAAAGCAAAAGGTGGAATTCAAGGTGTAAAATACCCGATTGTTGCTGATACAACAAAAACAATTGCTATGAATTACGATGTTCTTTCAGGAGAATATGAAGTAAATGATGCGGACCAATTGGTTGCAAATGGCCCAATGATTTCATTCCGTGGATTATTTTTAATTGATAAAAAAGGTGTTATCCGCCATTTATTAATTAACGATCTTCCTTTAGGACGTAATGTTGATGAAGCGCTACGTATTGTTGATGCATTGCAATACAATGAAGAAAACGGTGAAGTATGCCCTGCAAACTGGACAAAAGGTGAAAAAGCCCTTAAAGCAACACACGAAGGAGTTGCAAGCTATTTAGCGGTTCACTAATTCTAATAACTCATTTTCATTGAAACGTTCCGTAGAAATACGGGACGTTTTTTATTATCTTCGCGTCATTATTCATAAAAATCATATAAAATGAACAAAAACATATCACTTGCTTTAAATATTGTGTTAACTATTGCTGTCGCAGTACTATTTTACCTGCACTTTACTTCAAAAGCAACATGTACTGCTGATGGTTCCTCAACTGATTCTACTGCTGCCGCAAAACCAGTTGTTCAGTTACCAAAAGAAATCAAAGCTTCGAAAATAGTTTATGTGAATACGGATGTATTAAATGAAAACTATGAATATGTGAAAGAGCTAACTGCTGAAGCGAAAAGAAAACAAGCTTCGCTTGAAAATGTGTTCCAGAAAAAGGAAAAAGAATTTCAGGATCGTTATCAGGAGCTGCAACAAAAAGCTGCTCAAGGATTATTATCCGAGAACCAACAAAAGGAAGCAGAAGAAGAAATGGTGAAACGTAAAGGTGAATTGGATCAACTACAAGGACAAGAACAACAGTTGATGCAACAATTACAAGTGGAAAACGCAAAGGTGTATAAATCTATCTCCGAATATTTAAATGAATACAACAGACATAGCCAATACAACTATATTTTAGCATATAGCGGTACCACCATAAGCCCGGTATTAGCAGCAAATGACAGCCTCGATATCACCGCCGAAATTCTGGAAGGGTTGAATACACAATATAAAGCAAGAAAAGGGAAATAAGATATGAGCATTGAGATGTTAGATATGAGATGTGCGTCTCAATTCTCATATCTGACATCTCAAATCTATTAAGAATACTTCAATCGCTCCTCTTTCATTTCCTCAATTGCCTGCTTGCAGAGCTCATTTAAACGATCGTTCAGTATTTCCAACTGATCAATTCCTTTTTTCTCTGCACCCAATGTTTCCATTTCTGCCAATATGGGTTCTACTTCTTTCATTCCAATTAAAGACGCTGTGGATTTCATTTTATGTGCATATCCTTTAATTGCCACGTAATCTTTTTGTTTTACTCCCTCGTTCAAAGCACCAAGGTCCTCGGGTACCTGAGCTAAAAAAATATCAATGGTTTCTAAAATTACCTGGTTATTGTTACCAATTGATTCAATCAAGAAATTCAAATTGATAACTTTCTTTGGTTGTGTTTCCTTTTTATCCGTAAACAGCTGAGAAGATACTGCCATAATCATTTTTTCAAATAGAAGGTTTGCATTAATAGGTTTTGATATGTAATCATTCATTCCCAA
>DAORKB010000057.1:0-16620 GCA_035439365.1 Bacteroidia bacterium | reverse complement strand
AGCAATACATTTTGCATAATCGATATTTCATACACAGCGATACGATTTGCCTGTGCAATTTCAATTATTTTTTTCCGCATCACTCCATCAACACAACCATCGCCAACGGGTGGTGTATACAACACACCATTCTTAACCGCAAACACATTAGAACTTATTGCCTCAATGATACAATGTTTATCATTCAATAACAGACATTCATCCAATCCCAATTGTTTTCTGTTTATTGAGGCTAGTACATATAAAATACTATTTGCAGATTTAATATTGGACAATATATTCTGCTGTTTCTTGAATTCAGAAAACAAATCAATTGTATATCCTTTTGCATTCAACAAATAATTATCATCTTCCAGGGCATCAACTTCAATAAAAAAAGAAACCTCATTACTTTCGGGTGTATAAAGTCCACCATCATTTCTATAAACGGTAAGACGAACACGTCCACCCCCACCTATATCATTTTTTTGGGCAAGCTCCAAGATAGCGACTTCTAAATATGATTCATGAAGCAACGGGTTGGGTTGCATTTTAAGCACTTGCATGCCAACTAACAAACGCTTCAAATGTTCTTTTAAAAACTGTGGACGATGATTAGCAATACGAATGGATTCAAATAAGCCATCTCCATATCTGAAAGAGCGGTTATTGATCATTATCCCTGCGGAAGACTCGGTAATGACACCATTACTATTAATAAATTGTCCCATTATATAGCTATTAAATGCAAAAATTATTCTGTTAATCGCAAATGATAAAAATAAGTTTCTATACCTAGTTAATTCTGTGCATAATGGTTTTTAAAGAGGCATTTGATGGGATCAAAATACCTTCTACTCCAGCCTTTTTAGCTGCTTCTGTATCTCTTTCTTTATCTCCAATAAAATAAGAGCGCTTGGCATCGATCCCAAATCTCGCAAGCCCCTTTTCAACAAATAGAGAATCCGGTTTTCTGCAAATACATCTGCACACATCTGGATGATGTTTGCAATAGTAAATTTCCGAAATTTTTATATTGTTTTTAATAAACTCACGCATCAAATACGCATGAATTGTTTCTACATCCGCCTGCGTATATAAATCTTTTGCAATACCACTTTGATTGGTAATGATCACAAACAAAAAACCCTGCTTTTGCCATTCCTGCAATACTTCCATTACATCCGGAAGTATTGAAAAATCCTCCAATCGGTGCGTATATCCTCTTTCAAAATTGATAACACCATCTCTATCTAAAAATATAGCTTTCTTCATCTATTCCCAAAAATTTGTTCAATAAATGATGATCCGATAGCCGGCTTCAAAATAATTGTAAACACAATACCGAAAATAGCACCCCAAAAATGCGCATCATGGCCAATGTTCGTGTTGCCACGTTTGCCTAGATAATATTCAACACCTAAAAAGATTGCTCCAAAAAGATATGCAGGAATAGGAACAGGAATAAACATAAAGCCTAAACGGGCTGTAGGGGCCAATGCGATAAATGCAAATACAACTGCTGAAACAGCACCGGAAGCACCAAGTGCATTGTAATAAATATCATTCTTGTGCTTCTCATAGGTATATAACGAAGACATTGCCAAGCCCCCAACATATAATAAAATAAAAAATATGATTCCCTTTTCCTGAAAATGGAAACCATATAGTTTTTCTACCCCACCTCCAAAACTGTATAGTGAAAGCATATTAAATCCTAGGTGCATGTAATCCCCATGAATTAAACCGCTGGAAAAAAAGCGGTACCATTCTTTACGATGACGAATTTGATAAGCATTGAACATCAAATCATTTTTTACAGAATGCTTGTCCATTGCATAAATGGAAACACCAACTGTAATAACAATAATAATTAACGTAATCATAAATATGAAGCTAAAAATTTAAGCATCTGTGGGGAAAAGATACGTGTTGTAAACAAAATTTATTTTTAGAGATTTGTAAATAGAACAATTAAAAATACAATTAAATATCTTTAGATTCAATCTATTTAAGGGAATTTAAAACAATTGCCTTTTTTTACACTGATCTTATTTAATATTGTCCAGATACGTGCCTTTTGTATGCGATGTTGATTGGTTTTTAGGAATACTTAAAGACTTCCAGTTCTCACTTTTCAGATGCTTTGCCAGGAACACAATTTGTCCCACATGATAACAATAATGCGCCGTTTGGCGTGTTAAAGCCTGTAAAACAGTTAGTTCCTCCTGGCGAATGGTTATCTTTTTCAATAAATCTTCTTCTTTTAATGAATTTAACGTGTCAAAAAACACCTTCCAACCGGCATCCCATTTTTCCATTAACTGCACACGTGTTTCTCCTCTGTCCATAAACTCATCATCCCGATTACGATTCGGTTTTTCCCCATCAGTTGTTAAAAAATCGGTCCACCGGGAAATCATATTTCCACTCATATGTTTAATCAATAAAGCTATGCTATTGGATTCCGGATCAGGAGTAAAATGAAAATCTTCATCATTTTGCAATTGAACGAACGACTTTTCGGCGAGCGATTTATAATTTTTGAACACACCAATAGTGGTTTCCAAAAAATGTTTTTCGACTGTCATTTGTTTTTAGTTTTAGCTTTTAAAATTAATCGTAAGGATTGATCAAATGTAATATAGTTCCAGGCCCAATTAATAAAAATAAGCACCTTGTTTTTAACGCCTACAATCGACATGAGGTGAACAAACATCCATACCATCCATGCAAAAACACCTTGTAACTTAATTTTTCCCAAATCAGCAACTGCTTTGTTTCTACCTATCGTCGCCATCGATCCAAGGTCCTTATATGTGAATTGTTTCAAGGGTTTATTTAATAGTATATTCTTGAAATTTTTTGCAAGCAACTGTCCTTGTTGAATAGCTACCTGAGCTACCTGTGGGTGTCCATTCGGATAAGCTTCTTCGGTCATATAGGCAACGTCACCAATTGCATAAATATTTGGGTATCCATCTACTTTATTAAAGCGATCTACAATGATACGATTCCCCCTTCCAATTACTTTTTCGTCCAACCCTTGCAGTTTGTTGCCAATAATACCTGCGGCCCAAACAAGCGTATTTGTTCTTATAGTTGCCCCTCCTTCCAACGATATTATTTTACCATCATAATCTTTAACACGTGTATTGCATTTCAGATTTACACCCAATTTTCGCAAGTACTCCTCTGCTTTTTGGGAGGCGCTCTCTGAAAAAGAACCCAATACTTTAGTGGAGCCTTCGAGTAAATAAACCTGCATTTTATTAAAATCTAACTCCGGATAATCCTTTGGTAAAACCTGATTTTTCATTTCTGCAAGTGTACCAGAAACCTCTACTCCTGTTGGTCCTCCACCCACAACCACAATATTCATTAATCCTTCCAGTTCATCCTTCTCATCTGCTAAAACAGCTTCTTCATAATTTTGAAGAATGGTATTTCGCAATGCCAATGCTTCACCCACTGATTTCATAGGGATTGCATGTTCCATGATCTGTTTGTTTCCAAAAAAATTGGTATCTGCTCCAATTGCTATTACAAGATGATCATAATTGATAATGCCTATGTTGCTTTCCAGCCTGCTCTTTTCTGGGTCGATCCTAAAAATTTCGGCAACACGAATGAATACATTTTTTGATTTCTGAAATATTTTTCGGAAAGGAAATGAAATGGAGCTGGGTTCTAAACCTGCTGTTGCAACCTGATAGAACAATGGTTGAAATTGATGATAATTATTTTTGTCAATGAGTACAACCTGATAATTTGATTGGGAGAGTTCACGCGCCAACTTTAATCCACCAAAACCTCCACCAACAATAACAATTCTTTTTTGATTTGTTTCTGGAAGATGAGCTTTCATAATTGAAAATTTGATACAGCAAAATTACTTAATAAATAGGTGCAACATCTAAAATGATCAAGGAATATCTGTTATTTACAACATTCTTTTAGGATCGTTTTTTTTGAATTGAAGAAACTTTTGATTATCTCAACATTTCAGTCCATAAATAGTTCCGCAAATAAAAGAGGTACGATTTTTAATTTATTAATGTTCAATTGCCCTTAAATAGCTAATGAAACTAAGTAAATACGAATTCATTCGTGATTTCTATTCCGAAAATGAGTAATTAATACCACGAAGGTTATGAAAGATTAATTGTACTTATAAATTAATACACACTAAATTAGAAGTTATGAAAAATAAATGGTTAGCAGGTATTGCAATTTTATTTGTATTCACATTAGCAAGTTGTGAAGTAGTTACCGGAATTTTTAAAGCCGGGGTTTGGTCTGGCGTTTTAATAGTGGTTGGAATTATTGCATTGATTATTTACATCATCAGTCGTGCAAACAAAAACAATTAAACATGACTGGCAAAAAAATTCTTTCTTTTTTAATTTGTTTATTCATTCCATTATTAATCGGAAGTTTCGCTGGTTTCATAACCAGATATGAAGTGGATGGAACATGGTTTAACCTATTGAAGAAACCATCATTTAATCCTCCTAATTGGTTATTTGGACCTGTATGGACAACACTTTATATATTAATGGGAATTGGTTTGTTTTTGATATGGAACAACAGTTCAGGTGAAATTAGAAAGAAAGCAGTGCTTGTTTTTAGTTTGCAACTCGTGCTGAATTTTTGCTGGAGCATTCTTTTCTTTTATTCAAAAATGATATTCGCTTCCGTTATTGACATTATCTTATTATGGATTTGCATCTGCTGGATGATATTCCTATTTAAACAAATTAAACCAACTGCAGGATATCTGCAATTACCGTATCTTGCTTGGGTAAGTTTTGCGAGTGTTTTGGATATTTCTATTTGGATCCTGAATCGATGATCGTTCGTTACTTCGGATTATCCATAATCGGTGTGAACGTAATATCGTCTGTAATTTCTGATTTGAATGAGCTTTTATCAAGGATGGTTACCTTTTTATTGATCGGTTTAAAACCGCTTAATGTAAAATTGACGTCGTAATCTCCTGGTGCCAATACCATAACATAACGACCGGAAATTGGGTTTGGCAAATAGCTTCCAACCAATTGATTTGTTTTGGAATTGGTTACGCTAATGTCAACTTCTGAATAATTGATTTTATAGGTTGAATCGCTGGTGAATAAATTTCCTTTGACAACAGAATATCTCGGATCTACGGCATTAAATTTAATTCGATAAACATCCAAATCGCCTCTACCACCCGGGCGAAGAGCTGCCATATATCCAAACTGTCCGTTACTGGATACCCTAAAGTTGTAGTTATCCATAGGTGTATTAATTGGATACCCAATATTTCTTGGGTTTGAAAACTGTTCCGTTTCTGGGTTTATCGTTGCTTTAAAAATATCATATCCTCCAATACTGGTGTAACCATTTGAACTAAAATAAAGTGTCTTTCCATCCGGTGAAATGTTAGGAAAATCTTCATCATAAGGAGTATTGATTTCTGCCCCAAGATTTTGAGGAGGTCCCCACTTACCGTTCGGCAATTTTTGAGATCTATAAATGTCGGTTCCACCAAGGCCGCCTTCTCTATTACTTGCAAAATAAAGGATGTTTCCCTCTGCATTTAAAGACGCTGCAATTTCTTCGGCTTTTGCAGAGTTTATATTTTCTTCCAATTTATCCGCATGCAAAACTTTTTGATTTCTATCCGTTGTGCTGCTGTATATATCACCAACGCCCTTATCATTTGTATAGTAAATAAGCATAACATCTCCTGCGCCGGTCAATCCAATTACTTCTTGCTCTCCCACTACCTTAGGGATAGGAGAATTAATGTTTTTAGCTTTTGAAAATTTGCCATCAACTACTTTTGACATAAAAATAGATGCCGGATAACTCCCATCTTCCTTTATCGTTTCAGCACCTTCAATAGGTCTGCGACTATTAAAAATAATGAATGACTCATCACTTGGAACATAGGCATAATAATCTGCATAAGCTGAATTTACAGATGATCCAAGATTTTCAAAGTCTACATCCACCGGGAATTTTATCAATTCTTTCGCATTGAAACAGAATTGAATCTGACGTTCTACATCATTTTGATTATCAGAAGTTCCTTTACCCATTCTCCTGAATTTATTGTATGCATTCAGCGCATCATCAAACCGATATGCATAACCATATGCGCGCCCCAACAAATACAACGCATTGGGATCATAAGAAGAGCTTGAAGTGATTTTTTCCAGATAAGAAATTGCTTTTGTTTTGTCGATATTTGTATTCAAATAACAAACAGCAATGTTGTAATTATATTTTTCGTTTTGAGGGTCTCCTTCGAGCAGAGATAAATAATCATCTAATGCTCCTTCATAATTATTTTTAATGAATTTTTGCTCTGCTACATAAGGTTCAACTTTTATGGAAGATTGATCTTGTGCGTGAGCACTGTAACCAGTTAAAAAGAATGGCACAAAGAGAAAGAGTATATTTTTTTTCATCCCAAAAAGGTATTCATGTAAGCTTTTCAAGTAATAAACAAAGGTAAAAAAAACAACGAAACGTTAAAGAGAGCCACAAAAATAGGTAAACTAAACGTATTAATTGTTAATTGCCTTTATTAAATTGATACGAATCATTTAATTGAATGTTTCCTTTATGGAATAAGAATTACATTAACTCTCCTATTCCGGTTTTGTCCTTCTTTTGTTTCATTGGAGGCTACCGGCAATGCGCTACCATAACCTATGGTGCGTATTCCGACTTTAAGAGGCATTAATTTTTGAGTAAAGTATTCTTTTACAGATTTTGCTCTTTTTTCGGATAACACTTTATTTTGACTTTCGGTTCCGGTATTATCAGTATGTCCTTCAATAACAATCTGAGAAGTTTTTTTAAGCTTAATCTCCATAACAATGCTATCTAACATAGTTTTTGCGCCTGGCAGCAACTGATACTCATTTATTTTATAAAGAACACGATCGCTTATAGAAATTTGTTGCCCCGACCCTATTGCTGCAACAGCATCAATATCAGCGCCCGGCCAATCACCCTTACAATCGGATTTCAGATCCAATAATTTAACATAATGGAAAATTTCACCTTGTTTGACCGAATCACCTATATCAACTGCTGTTACACCACCCGAAATGGCCCCCACATTAATCCAGTTTCTTCCCTCTTTCGAAACATACAATTGGGTAGTTTCAATGTATTTTCCAACTTCAAAAACAAACAAATCAGGACCGGGAATGTTAATGATCGCATTGTCTATAAAACGAAGGCTCAACTCTCCCCCACATCCCAATGAAGTAAAGTTTTCTGCTAATCCGCCTTTAAAATCAGGTAGCCCCAATGAAGATGTAGAGTCACAAGCATCTTCAATGGCTTCTGGCTGTCCTCGCTTAAAATCCAACACTTCATCCGCAAAAGAAATATCCCCCTGAGGTAAAAATATGGCTCCACCGTGTCCATCAGCATATTTTTTACCGGTGGTCTGAGCAAACAACTGGAACGAAATCAGGAATGGAAATAAAAGTAGAGCAGGTTTCACAATACACAAATTTATGGTCAGCAAAGCTAAAAATATTTTTTATGTATTGATATTAAATAGGCTGTAAAGAGGTTGGTTCTATTTCATTAAAAACGGCCACAAACATTCGGACGATATTTCTTTTTATGCTTAGGCATCCACGCTCTGTAACGTTTTTTAAAATTAAAAGTACGCTCAGTCATCGTGGGTATGCGTCTTCTTTTGGCTTTTGTTCCACTGGAACTACCTGAGCTTATTGAAACACCTCCTGCTGAAATAGAAGCATATTCTGTAACTGCTTGGGTTTCTTCTTGTTTTTGAGGGGTATCGATGCGATAACGTATATGAAAACTATTTTCTAAGGTAGGTTCTATGTTTTGTGGCTCGGCTAATTGGGCACCATTTACAGGTGGTGATTGCAAGGTCGATGGCGGACCTGGGTTTGAATTCTCAACTTCTGCATCCCCTCCAATAATTGTAACAGTAGCATTACTTCCCGATTGACCGTTCATTAACAACGAACAACCAAAAAGGTGAAACACTGTAAAACAATATTTGATGTGAGGGAACTTCAACGTATAAATTTTAGCAGTATAAAATAACTAAAAAAAATCGGAAAATCCAATTAATCAATCTTATAAAGCACAAAAAAGTCTACAATTCCCTTATAAATAGGCAAATTATAAAGTAAAAATGCTTTGTTCAAACATGGCAAAAACTTCGTATTTTTAACAACTTTCTTATTAAGTTGACGCAATCCATATTTTTTCAACCTGCGTATATACAAATACACTGAGTAACAAATGAATATCGAAAACTACATAAATTCTGGCATCATCGAAATGTATGTGATGGGGGTTCTTAGCGAGGAAGAAAATCGGGAGATCAGAAATCTATCCACTACATACCCTGAAATTTCTACTGAAGTGGAGCGTGTGTCTGCTACTTTGGAAAATTATGCTCGGGCCAACGAAAAACAGCCCAGTCCGGCTTTAAAACCATTATTGATGGCTACATTGGATTATCTGGATCGTATTGAAAAGGGAGAAGCTCCTGTTACTGCTCCTCTGTTAAGCAAAAAGATGGCTGCTGCTGATTTTGAAAGGTGGTTAAAACGTGCTGATATGCAAGCTCCTGCTGAATATGATAGCGCATATGCAAAAATTATATCCCATTCACCATCCTGCACTACTGCCATTGTTTGGCTAAAAGATGGATCACCCAAAGAAATACACACCGACCAATTTGAAAGTTTCTTCATTTTAGAAGGTACCTGTGACATTGTGGTTAATGATGAAGTATTTCAACTGTATCCGGGTGATCAATATACTGTTCCGCTCCATGCTTCACACTATGTTAAAGTCACATCTACTGTTCCGTGTAAATTAATTCTGGAGCGAAGAGCTGCTTAATAACTATTTGCATCCACTCTTTTCTTTCTATTTCACATTCTTTCTTACATTTATGCCTCAAAATTTAAGATCGAATGAATACAGCATCACCTTCATCCAAAGTTTTCAATATAATTGTTATAGTAGCTGCTTTAGGCTATTTTGTTGACATCTACGATCTGTTGCTTTTTAGCGTAGAACGTGTTCGCAGTATCAAAGATATTTTAGGTGAGAGTTCCAGCCCGGCAGAAAGAGAAATGATTGGTAAACAATTGTTGAACTGGCAGATGGGTGGAATGCTTATTGGAGGAATTTTTTGGGGGATATTAGGTGATAAAAAAGGACGACTTTCTGTGCTTTTTGGGTCAATAATTTTATATTCACTTGCCAACATTGCAAATGGTTTTGTTCAAAACATACCTCAATATGCAGCATTGCGTTTTATTTCAGGATTTGGATTAGCAGGAGAATTAGGAGCAGGCATTACGCTTGTGAGTGAAACATTATCAAAAGAAAAAAGAGGAATCGGAACGATGATTGTGGCCACCATCGGTGTTTTTGGCGCTGTTGTAGCAGGTTTTATAAGTGAATACATTCACAGCTGGAGAACTTCTTTTTTTATCGGTGGAGGAATGGGGCTTGCTTTATTAATGCTTAGAATTGGTGTGTTTGAATCTGGAATGTTTATGAAAACCAAAGAACAAAATGTTTCAAGAGGTAATTTATTGGCGATCCTTTCTTCACGAAAAAAAGCTGCTAAATATTTTAATATCATTTTGGTAACTGTTCCCGTATGGTATGTAATGGGAATTTTAGTAACATTTGCACCAGAGATGATGAAAACGTTGGGAGCTGTGGGGTTTGAACCTAAAACAGGAAAATGTGTGATGTATGCTTATTTAGGAATAACAATTGGAGATTTTGCAAGTGGAATGTTAAGTCAATTATTAAAAAGCAGAAAAAAAGCACTAGCAACATTTTTATCACTTACGGTTATCGGAATTGTTTTGTATTTTACTGTAGCTCCGGCATCCGAGTTTTTATTCTATAGTGTTATTTGTTTTATCGGTTTTGCAACGGGTTACTGGGCGGTTTTTATGAGTACTGCTTCTGAACTTTTTGGAACAAACATTCGCTCAACAGTTACAACCACTGCTCCTAATTTTGTCAGAGGTTCCCTTATTTTTGTTTCAATGGCAGTTACATCTCTAAAACCAGCATTAGGTTCTGTTAATGCAGCTATTTGGGTTGGAGTTATCGTTTTTGCAATTGCCGGTATTGCACTTTGGAACCTTGAAGAAACATTTCACAAAGATTTAAATTACATAGAAGATTAATATTATGAAAACAGTTGTAATTGGAGCTTCAGAAAAGCCAGAACGTTATGCACAATTGGCTACCATGTCTTTAAAAAAACACGGGAACGAAGTGGTTCCTGTTGGCTTAAAAGAGGGAACATTCAACGGTATTCCCATTTTAACCAGAGATGCGAAAATTGATGATGTAGATACAGTTACACTCTATGTTGGTCCGGATCATCAACCCGCCTGGTACGATTATATACTTAGTTTAAAGCCCAAACGTGTTATTTTTAATCCTGGAACTGAAAATCCTGAACTGGAACAATTACTTTCAAAAAACGGAATTGAGTATACGCAAGCATGTACATTGGTTTTGTTATCTACTGACCAATATTAAAATCATTTCCTTTGTATCGTTTTTATTTCCTTTATCTGTTTCGATAAGAGACGACCCCGGCGGGGTCAAACAATTAACCAATAATAAACCAAATTAAAAAAATGAGTGTGATTGTGAGCGTGAGTTTTGAGAAAAAAAGCTCCGGAACGCTGTATTTCCGGAGCTTTAGATACTATACTAAACTAACAAAACATTACTTACTATTTTCTCTTTCTTCGCTAATACAAAAGTAATGCAAGCTTATTATCAAAAATTAATTTCGTTGTTAAACAACGTTAAAAGGTTTGTTAAATGCTTTTAACAATAATTTCACACGCAACCTTAATCTCTTCTTCTGTAATGGTTAACGGTGGCGCAATACGCATGGAATGAGAATTAAATAAAAACCAATCGGTAATTACTCCGGCTTCAATACATTTATCAATGATCTTTTTATTTTGTTCAAACGATTCGAATTCTACTGCTAATAACAATCCTTTTCCATTAATGGATTTAATCTTTGGATGAATCAGTAACGCTCTTATCAATTCTTCTTTTTTTGCGACTGTAACTATCAGGTTCTCATCCTTTAAAACCTCTATAACCGCAATACTTGCAGCACAACACACAGGGTGCCCTCCAAATGTTGTAATATGTCCAAGAATTGGATTGTTGGTCAATGAATGCATCAATTCTTTTGATGAAACAAAGGCACCTATTGGCATTCCTCCTCCCATTCCTTTTGCGATACAAATGATATCAGGTGTAAATTCAAAATGTTCAAACCCAAACAGTTTTCCCGTTCTTCCAAAACCAGTTTGAATTTCATCTGCAACCAATAAAGCACCTACAGCTTTGCAGCGTGCACTCAATTGTTTTAAGAAATCACCTTGTGGAACAATAGCTCCAGCTTCTCCCTGAATAGGCTCAACAAAAACACAAGCGGTTCTTTCTGTTATTTCGGAAAGCTGAGAAAAATCATTAAATCCGAGTTGACGTACATCGGGTAACAAGGGCCGAAACGCATTTTTAAACTCTTCACTTCCCATAATACTCAAACTACCGTGTGTACTGCCATGATACGCATTTTTAAAGGAAATGATTTCCGTTCGGCCCGTGCAACGCTTAGACAGTTTCATAGCACCTTCAATGGCTTCAGCACCGGAATTAACAAAGTAAATTGAGTTCAAATTAGCGGGTAATGCTTGTGTCAAAAGACTGGCTAATTTCACCTGTGGTGTTTGGATATACTCGCCATACACCATCAGATGCATGTATTTGTCCAACTGCTGCTGAATAGCTTGAACCACCCTTGGATGGCGGTGCCCAACATTACTCACCGAAATACCTGAAATAAGATCGATGTATTTTTTACCTGAATGATCGATTAAATAAACACCTTCAGCTCTTTCTATTTCAAGGGCCAAAGGTGTTTCACTCGTTTGAGCTACATGATTAAGAAATAATTGTCGTTGCGTAAGCATGTAGCAAAAATACTATTTCTAATCCATTGCCGAACAAATCATCTAATCTGCTCTGATTATTTTTGCATTCTTATTCTCCCAGTTCAGCAAATACATTCCAGGTTTTAGAAAAGAAACATCTAATTCATTATCTCCCTTTTCCAATTTTAGCGTTGCAAGCCGGTTGCCCAGCATATTGTAAATTTCGACTTCTCTTGCTGCATCATTTTTCAAATGAATACTACCCTTTGATGGATTGGGATAAACCTCTGCCTTTTCGTTTTCAAACGTAACAATGCCCGTTGGAATCAATGATCCCATTTTCATCCCGTTTCCAAAACTACTCACCCACATTTCTTCATTCTTATAGGGATTAAAAAATACACGCTCCGGTTGTTTGAATGGATAAGCCGCTACTTCTGTAAATGTTGGTGTTGCTGTATTGACATTGGAACTCATCCATAATCCTTGAAATTCTGTCGTAACAAAAATCTGATTGGGATTTAAAGGATTAAATGTGCAGGAAGTAACACGATCCATTTTTGCCGGGTCGGTTATACGCTTCCAGCTCGCTCCTCTGTTTGTTGTTTTGTACAAACCACCCAAGCCATTGGGTGGCCCTCCCCAGCCACTAAACACACCAACATACCAGGTGTTTTGCTGAGCATCGTTCGGATCAATTACAATATCTTTCGTCCAGTATTTCATTCCATTATCCGAAACATCTGTCCAGGTATTACCAGTAGGATCATAAATAAAAACACCTGAACTGGCAGTAAATGCAGTTGTTCTACGACCAGAATAGGTACAAACCATTTTCCCGTCATTTAAAACAACAATGCTTGCCGGATGTTTTTCTGTACGCGGTGGGTTGGATAACGGTGTCCAGGTAGATGTTGCCAAGTTTTGTAAGTCATTACAAATGTATATTCCACCAACACCATTTCCGGCATTATAATGAATCACACTTGCATAGGCACGGTTGGGATTATTCGGATCCAATGCGATCCAAAAAACAGGGTGGTTAAAGGTGTGAAGGTTTACCCAGGTTTTGCCTTTATCGGTCGAATACAAAATTTTACCATTGGCATCGTTGGCATCAAGCTGTGCATCGGCCAACCGGGTACTTTGATACATGTCATGAATATTTGAACATGCTGCATACAACGTTCCATTGCCAGGATGTTGCACCACACGATAGGTTGAATTACTTGAATTTCCGGTATAATTAAACGACCAGGATCCTCCTGCATCCGTGCTTCGAATGCCACGGATATCGGAATAACAGGACCACATGTTGTTCGCATCTATCCAATGTATTTGCCAGCAGGTTGTATTTTCCAAACCGCAACTCGAGTAATTTCCTCCTGTTCCAATGCTCGTATTTTGAGGATGTTGATTTTGAGTATTTACATACGCCTGGTTCCAGTTCGTTCCTCCGTTTGATGTTTTGTGAACAAACCCCAGGTCCCCGAAAATTACATTTTGTGAATTATTCGGTGCCACGGCTATGGCAAATGGGCACTCCCCATAACTCCAGCCCCTGTCACCACCTGCTCCACTCCAACCGGTTACAATGTTTTTATTATTTGCAGTCATAAATGTATTTGCCCAGCTCCCCCCGGCATTCGTGGTTTTCAACACGATTGGTTCCGAACTGCTATTACTTCCCGCTAAATAAGCTGTATTGATATCATTCGCTGCCATTCCAACAAACATGGGATAGTCGGTGCCTATTGTTATACCTGTCATTTTGGATGTCCAGTCTCCGGAACCATAATCCACACTATATACACCTTTCATAAAATCGGTATAATCCGAGCCCACGAGTCCAGGATAAACATCACCCGCATCACCAGTCAAACAAAAGAAACGCGTGACACCTCCTGATTTGGCTCCGGCAAATGACCAGATCACTTCACCCGAAGCAATGCCTGTAATTGTTGCCATCGTAAAGCTTGTTCCTGAATTAGTAGAAACCATTACGCCATCATTTGTTGCAATATAAATGTTGGTGCTGTCAAAGAAAACACCGGCTACAACATTACCGGAACTTGTTGCTGCGTTATGTATATTTTTAAATGTAATTCCACCATCCGAAGAAAAAAAGATAGAACCATATTGAGAAATAATGACACGGCCTGGATTGGTATAATCCACATCAATGGTAAAAATTTCTTCCGATTCATCCGGATTACCACTTAATTTCGACCAGGTAACACCATTGTCGGTACTTTTTACCGGTACCACCATATCGTTTGCATAATTGATACTATATAATAAGCCGGGTGTTGAGGTATAGCACACTTTGGAGTTATGCCCTCCGATTAATTGTTTGAAATGTATCTGATTATATGTAACACCAAAATCTGTCGTATGAAACACTTCTCCCATATCACAGGCAACATAATATTCGTTGTTATTTGCCGGATTAATGGATAAAGCGAACAAGGCGCCACCGCCACCAATTCCTTTGGGGCCAAAGCTTGCGGGTTGTGCGATTAAAGCGGCTGATGAAAAAAAAATACAAGAAGAGAGGAGTAAATGTTTTATTTTCATGGGGATGAGGATTGGTTATATTATAAACTTAAAACTATTTTATTTTAAAAGCAAATGAATGATTTTAATAGATGGTATATTTGTACTGCAAGAATACAGTTTTCAAAACTAACCATCTCTTCTTAATCAATTTATTATGTGGAAAAAAGAAAATAATCAACTCATACGTCATTTTGAATTTAAAAATTTTATCGAAGCTTTTGCTTTTATGAGCAAAGTAGCACTTGTTGCCGAAAAAATGAATCATCATCCAAACTGGAGCAATGTATACAACAAAGTAACCATCGCACTTTGCACGCATGATGCAGGCAATACCGTTACAGAAAAGGATGAGAAACTAGCCGCAGCAATTGATAAATTAATTTAACTGGGTTGATATTGATGCGAATGCGTTTAAAAAAAAGCATACTGATTGGTTCTCTTTTTATTTCTTTCACGAGCTATTCACAATCGTTGAATAAAGAAATAGAGCATTTAAAAAAAGATGAAGCACTTAAACATGCTACCTGGAGCGTTTATGTGGTGAATTCAAAAAACGATTCGGTTATTGCCGATTACAATGGCCATGTTAGTCTTGTTCCCGCAAGCACCCTAAAAATTGTAACAACCAGTGCTGCATTAGGTATGTTGGGTAGTGATTATGTCTTCAAAACACAACTTCAGTACGATGGGGTATTGGATACAATTTCCGGTTTATTAAAAGGAAACATTTACATTATTGGTGGCGGGGATCCAACATTAGAATCGGTATATTTTAAAGATAAGAAGGATACATTAAGCACCATTGAAAAATGGGCAATGATACTTAAAGCAAAAGGAATAAAGAAAATTACTGGTTCCATCATCGGTGATGGTGATATATTTGAAGACAATCCCATTCCTTCACAATGGATATGGGGCGATGTAGGAAACTACTTTGGAGCAGGTGCTTGTGGTTTAAGTTATCATGATAATAAATACATTGTGAACTTTAAATCAGGAAGCAGTGGAAGCCAAACTACCATCAATAACATACACCCCCCTGTAAAAGATTTACAATTTATAAATGAAGTCAAGGCCGGTGGCAATGACGATAGTGCATTTATTTACGGTGCCCCATACTCCTTATACAGAAAAGCAGAAGGAACTATTCCTCCCAATAAAAAAAATTACGAAGTAGAAGGTTCACTACCCGACCCTGTTTTGGCTTGTGCTCAAGCCCTTGAAAACGCATTAAAAAAAACAGGTGTGAGTATTACCGAAAAAGCAACGACAACAAAAAGGCTGAAAGAAAATGGAACCTACAAAACAACCGCTAAAAAAAATTTGTATGCCTACTACTCGCCTACACTTGATAAAATTATTTACTGGACCAATTTAAAAAGCATTAACCTGTATGCAGAGCATTTATTGAAATTTATTAGTTATAAAAAGACCGGTTTTGGTACAGAAGCAAAAGGAATTGATTTGGTGATGGGATATTGGAAAGATCGTGGTGTTGATGTGGGTGGTTTTACCATGACCGACGGTTGTGGCCTATCAAGGGGGAATGTTATTACAACAAAAACAGAAACACAAATTCTGGTAAAAATGACAAAGGACAAGAATTTTGATGCCTTCTACAAATCCCTTCCGATTGCAGGTAAATCTGGATCTTTGGGGGGCTTGTGTGATGGCACCTTTGCTGAAAATAATTTAAGAGCAAAAAGTGGATACATTAATATGGCCAGAGGATATACGGGTTATGTAAAAAACAGAAAAGGAGATTTGCTTTGTTTTTCTGTACTTGCAAATAATTATGAATGCTCACCAACCGAAATGAAACGCAAGCTGGAACGGTTGCTGATTGCGATAGCTGAAACAAAATAGTTGTAAGTAAAATTAAACCGCCTGATTTTCAGGCAACCGCTAAAAAAAGTGTTTTTTTTTGATTTATTCTTTGCTGAATTAGAAAATAAACCTATTTTTGCACTCCTAATTACAAGTAACACACAAGTAATTAGTTTTTAAAATTGATTAGGACCGGTAGTTCAGCTGGTTAGAATGCTGCCCTGTCACGGCAGAGGTCGCGGGTTCGAGT
>DAORKB010000056.1:13725-16650 GCA_035439365.1 Bacteroidia bacterium | reverse complement strand
CTTCACACAATGCTTTTATAAGCGTTGTTTTACCTGCACCCATTGCACCATGAAATGCAACAACCTTTTCTCCATCAAATGATTGAAGCAGTTGTTTTGCAATTGCCGGTAATTCGGAAAGATTATTTAATGTAATTGATGACATGCTGTAAATTTAAAAATAATTACTTTGCCTGTAACGTCACATACGGTATCAACATCTCTTCCATAGAAATACCACCATGTTGAAACGTATTGCGGTAATAACTTACATAATAATTGTAATTATTCGGGTACGCAAAAAACAAATCATCTTTGATAAATACAAACACACTGCTTACATGCTGTTTTGGTAAATATGCATCAGCCGGATTACGTATTTCAAATACATCTTTTTTCACATAATCCAAACTTTTTCCTTGTTTGTAACGCAAATTGGTGTTTACATTTTTGTCTCCGACAACCTTTGAGGGCTCTGTTACTTTTATCGTTCCGTGGTCGGTTGTAATAATCAGTTTCCCCTTTTTTGCAGCAATTTGCTTCAGAATATCATGCAATGGTGAATGCTCAAACCAGGATAATGTAATGGAACGATAGGCCTTTTCATCATCGGCAAGCTCCCGTATTACCTCCATCTCCGTACGTGCATGAGACAACATATCCACAAAATTATACACGATCACATTCAGCTTATTTTGCATCAGGTTGCTCATATTCTCTGATAATTTTTTTCCTGCTGCATGATTGGTAATTTTATTATAACTGAATTTTATATTTTTCCCCAAACGTTTTAAATGATCTGCAATGAATTCTTCTTCATGCATATTTTTTCCACCTTCCTCTTCATCGTTCAGCCATAATTTAGGAAAACGTTTTTCTATTTCAGACGGCATCAAACCTGCAAAAAATGCATTACGTGCATATTGCGTTGCAGTGGGTAAAATACTGCTGTACAACTCTTCATTCTCAATTTTAAAATATTCTGAAACTATTGGCTGAATAATCTTCCATTGATCGTAACGTAAATTATCAATCAAAACAACAAAAGTCGTTTCCTCTTTTTCTAACCCCGGTGCTATTCTGTTTTTAAAAACCGTATGTGACAATAAAGGAGGATTTTGTGCTTTTCCGTTTAACCAACTGATGTAATTGTTCTCAATAAATTTCCCAAACAACTTGTTTGCTTCCGATTTCTGCATTTTCAACACTTCCATCATGCTCTCATCCTTACTGCTATCCAGCTCAAGCTCCCAATACACCAGTTTTTTATATACTTCAACCCATTCGTTCCACCCCAACCGGTCACCAAGTGTCATCCCTATTTGTCTGAATTCCTGCTGATAATTAGAAGTTGTTTTTTCACTGATCAAACGTCGGTTATCCAATGTTTTTTTCAGTGATAGTAAAATTTGTTTGGGATTAACAGGTTTTATAAGGTAATCCGATATTTTTGATCCAATCGCATCTTCCATTAAATGCTCCTCTTCACTTTTTGTGATCATAATCACCGGCAAATCGGAACGTTTCGCCTTTAACCGGGTCAATGTCTCTAAACCTGACAATCCTGGCATGTTTTCATCCAGGAGCACTACATCAAAATCATTTTTCTCAATAAGTTCCAATGCCTCATCGCCACTGGCTGCAATTTTAACATCGTATCCTTTTTCATTTAAAAATAAGATATGAGGTTTTAACAAATCCACCTCATCATCTGTCCAAAGTATTTTGATTTTATCCATTTCTTTTCGTTTATTAGAATATCGTTTATATCATCGTTTTATTGTTCAGTATAAGCTTCCTTAACAAACTTTACCTGAAGAGCCCGTGTAGAACTTATTCCCAGGAAAGATCCAACACCCGCTCCATTTTTTTAAATTGAATAAATTCAATGGATAAATCATCTATATAACAATCCATTTGAGAATTATTGAAATAATAAAATTCTATTTGCTTGCCCTTGTCTTTCTCCGCTTCTTCCTTTAATTTAGGCATGTATGTCTCAAAAACATGATGCTCCCATTCTCCATAGTGCTGCATAAATCCATCCAAACCTGTTGGCTGGAAGCGATAGCATCTTCCACCGGAAACAAATGACATTGCTAAATAAGAATTACTCCCCTTTTCAGGAATATAGAACCAAGCAGAAACACGAACCAAAACATCCTTATTATAAGGCAGTTCAGACATTTTTTTCCGTATTCCAACACTAAAATTGTTGATATGATTTACTTTACTCGACTGCTTCCCTGAATACGATTTTTCATTTACCAATGTATGTGAATTTAGCCACATGGAGTCTGCACGTTCCATATCATTAAACAATCGTGTACGGCTCACCACATTTTCTTTACTTTCATCCAACGGTATTTTATAAAATTTTCCACTGTTTCCTCTGTCTGTCCTTAAAAAAACATCCCAATAACCAGCTGAAGTGGTTCTGAAATCATGATCCAAAACTCCAATTACAGCCTGATATGTTTGAAAAAGGTTAAGCATACTTAATAAAACAATACATGCTATGAGAGCTGTTTTCAAAAGTCGATTGAGCGAATCCAGCAAAAAACCGAGTAGTAAAAAAAACAAAGGATAATGCTCAATAAAAACACGTGGACCATAAATACAACCATAGTTCCAGCACCACCAGGAAGAAATAATATAAATGTTGAGCAGGCTGTATAAAATGATACCGGTAAACAAAAACCGGTTTATTTTAAATAAACGAATCAACCCCAAAAGAGCAATAAAACAAATAGGTGTATAAATAAAAAGCCCTTTTTCATACCCAAACAATACCTTTATTACTTCAGGATGAAGAAAGTCAAATTTTTCTTTTGTATATGACCATACAAAAAACTCATCCCTGTATCCCTTGTAAATAGAAAGCTGACAAATCAAGGGAATTAAGGCCAAAATTCCACCAAGCAAAAGTGTCTTTTTCTCTGAAAA
>DAORKB010000056.1:0-13625 GCA_035439365.1 Bacteroidia bacterium | reverse complement strand
CCAAAAATAAAACTACCCGCACAAGCAAGGAAAAAAAATGGAGCATAAAATAGCGCAGTCCCAATAAAATACTTAATTACATCCGGATTATCTTTGTCATCATCAAACTCCTGGAAGATAAAAATCATAGGAAGATACCGGTTATAACTATAAGCATCCGTATGAACAGCATATTTCCATTGTTCGTTTTTCCATCTAAAATGATATGCAGATGTAAGGAGAACGATGGATAAAATGATCAGTGTAACCGAAACTGGGGACTTCATCAGGGCTAAAATGTTTGTGATAAAGTTAGAGATATTAGTAATACAAAAAAGATAAATTATCTTTGTTGAAATGAACACACCCAATAAATTAAAAATAGTGAACGACCCCATTTATGGTTTCGTTTCTTTGCCTTTCGAAATAATTTTCGATCTGATTGAGCACCCGTATTTTCAACGATTAAGAAGGATCAAGCAACTTGGATTAACCAACCTGGTATACCCAGGTGCTTTACATACCCGCTTTCATCATGCTATTGGTGCCATGCATTTAATGGATGAGGCCATAGAAGTATTGCGCTCAAAAGGTCATGAAATTACCGAAGAAGAGGCACAAGGAGCAACCATAGCTATTTTATTGCATGACATAGGACATGGTCCTTATTCACATGCATTAGAACACAGCATTGTAAATAACATTTCGCATGAAGAGATTTCGTTATTGTTTATGCAGCGGCTAAATAAAATCTTTGATGGTAAATTGGATATTGCTATTGCCATTTTTCAAAACAAGTACAAGAAAAAATTTTTACATCAATTAGTATCCAGTCAGCTGGATGTGGATCGCCTGGATTACCTGAAACGTGATAGTTTCTTTACAGGTGTTTCAGAAGGAGTGATTAGCTCCGAACGCATTATCAAAATGCTCAATGTAGTAAATGATCAGCTGGCAATTGAAGCAAAAGGGATCTACTCTATTGAAAAATTCATCATCGCCCGACGTCTTATGTATTGGCAGGTTTACCTTCACAAGGCTGTATTAAGTGGTGAAAATTTGTTGGTTAACATTTTAAAACGTGCCAAAGAATTAGCAGAAAAAAATACCGTACTATTTTGTACACCGGCTTTTAAAAAATTCCTCTATAATAATTACGAACAAGCTGATTTTATTAAGTCTCCCGCTTTACTGGAAACATTTGCTTTGTTGGATGATTATGATATTATGACTTCCATCAAAGTTTGGATGGATCATAAGGACCCTGTTTTATCAATGCTTTGCAAGCAATTGGTCAACCGCAGATTATCACATGTTGAAATGCAAAAAAATCCGTTTAAAGAAAGCCAGATTCAGGAAATAAGAGATAAATTCAAAAAGAGCTTGCATCTATCAGACAAAGAAGTGGAGTATTTTGTATTTACAGGAAATGTCACCAATGAAGCATACAGAGCGGATAAAATACGCATCAATATTCTTTTTAAAGATGGATCTGTTGTAGATATAGCAGAAGCGTCGGATCAACTAAGCATTGATGTGTTGGCAAGAACGGTAAAGAAATATTACCTGTGTTACCCCAAAACTCAGTCTTGAGTGTGAGTGATCGGCGTAGCGTCCCGCTACGCTGAAATCCACTCGGCCTCCGGCCGAATAATAATAGTTGCAGGCGAGACCTCTGGGTACCTCAGCTTAGCGGGACGCTACGCCGATCCTCACCGATCTATTAATACTTTCATTGCATTAATTCTTAGAGACAATCAACATCACTTTTACCCCTATACCGATTATGAAATAATTCGGTATTTCAACACATTTAAAAACCGTTTCTATCAATATTTTCCATAAATTTGGGCTTCGAAAAATTGAATGAATTCTATCAATTGAAATGTTTTAGAATTCAGCCGCTATATCTTATTATGAGTCAATTTACTGCCCAACAAATAGCAGATTTATTAAATGGAACCGTTGAAGGTAATCCGCAAACAATTGTGTCAAAGCTTTCTAAAATAGAGGAAGGTGTTTCGCAATCTGTTTCCTTTTTATCTAATCCTGTTTATACCCCATATATCTACACGACCGATGCGTCTGTTGTAATTATTTCTAAAGATTTAACTCTTGAAAAACCAATAAAATCAACCCTTACACTTATAAGGGTTGCTGATCCCCGTGCAAGTTTTGGTGTTTTATTGGATGCTTATAACCAAATCGTTAATAGCAAAAAAGGAATTGAACAACCTTCGTTTATTTCAAAATCGGCCAGTATCGGGAAGGATCCTTATATCGGAGCATTTGTGTATATAAGCGACAATGTAAAAATTGGCGATAATGTAAAAATACATCCCAATTCTTTTATTGGAAACAATGTGGTCATTGGCGATAATACCATTGTTTTTCCCGGTGTTAAAATTCATTCCGATTGTATTATTGGTAACGATTGCACCTTTCACTCAGGCGTTGTTGTTGGTGGTGACGGCTTTGGATTTGCTCCGAACTCCGAAAATAACTACAAAAAAATACCACAAATCGGAAATGTAATCATTGAAGATCATGTTGAAATTGGCTCTAATTCTACTATCGATCGTGCAACATTGGGCTCAACCATCATTCGAAAAGGCGTAAAACTCGATAACCTTATTCAAATCGGACACAATGTTGAAATAGGGGAAAACACCATTATTGTTGCGCAAACAGGTATTGCAGGTTCAACAAAAATCGGTAGAAATTGCATTATTGGCGGACAGGTAGGTATTGTAGGGCATATCACCATTGCAGATGGTGTAAAAGTAGCTGCTCAATCCGGTATCGGAAACTCTATTAAAACCGAAAATGAGATTGTACAAGGCTCTCCTGCATTCAAACAAAGTGAATATAAACGTTCTTTCATACTATTTCGTAACTTGCCGAAAATTAATACAGAATTAAACGAATTAAAAAGATCCAAAAGCGATACATTATCCAAAGAATAAAAAGATGAGCGTTAAGCAAAGAACCATAAAAAACTCCGTGACAATTTCGGGTGTTGGCTTACATACAGGTAAGCAAACGAACCTAACATTTTTACCAGCACCCGAAAACCATGGGTACAAATTTCAACGTGTAGATATTGTTGGGAACCCAATTATTGATGCGGATGTTGATAATGTAGTAGATACATCCAGAGGAACCACACTCGAGCAAAATGGCGCCCGTATCCATACCACAGAGCATGTATTGGCTGCTCTTGTTGGATTAGAGATTGATAATGTGTTGATGCAAATGGATGGCCCTGAAATGCCAATCATGGATGGTAGCTCAATGCCTTTTATTGAAATACTTGAAAAAGCTGGCACTGTTGAACAAAATGCAGAACGTGTTTATTTTGAGTTAACTGAAAATTTATCGTATGAGGATCCTGTAAAAAAAGTAGAAATGCTTGCGGTTCCTCAGGATGAATTCAGAACAACAGTTATGGTTGATTATAACTCTGAAGTACTGGGAACACAACATGCCAGCATGTACAATGTTCGTCAGTTTAAATCTGAAATTGCTCCTTGCAGAACATTTGTATTCCTTCATGAGTTAGAAGCACTATTGGCACATAACCTGATAAAAGGTGGCGACTTGAACAATGCAATTGTATTGGTGGATCGTGAAATTTCTGACGATAAATTAAATCACCTTCGTAAAATATTTAACAAACAGGAAGTGGAAGTGAAAGGACGTGGTGTTTTAAACAATACAACCCTTCACCATTTCAATGAGCCGGCTCGTCACAAACTACTTGATATTGTTGGAGATTTAGCCCTTGTAGGTGTCCCTTTAAAGATGCACATTTTAGCTGCCCGTCCCGGACATGCCGGAAACATTGCTTTTGCTAAAAAAATAAAAGAGCTGATTAAAAGCAAGCGAAATAAAAAAAGCCCTCAACAAGCATTCGATCTTACAAAAGAACCTCTGCTTAATATCATGGAGATTCAGGCTTTACTACCACATCGTCAGCCTTTTATTCTTGTTGACAAGATCATGGAAATTTCTCCGGAACGTGTTGTGGGTGTAAAGAATGTAACAATGAACGAAGATTTTTTCAGAGGTCATTTCCCGGACAACCCTGTAATGCCAGGTGTTTTGCTTGTTGAAGCAATGGCACAAACAGGTGGGATCCTGGTTTTAAAAACAGTTCCTGATCCTGAAAATTACCTGACCTACCTCATGAAAATTGATGGTGTAAAATTCAAACAAAAAGTGGTACCAGGTGATACAGTTGTATTTGAACTTACCTTACTTACTCCCATACGTCGTGGAATATGTCATATGAAAGGTGTTGCCTACGTAAATAATAAACCAGTAATGGAAGCCGAAATGATGGCTCAAATTGTAAAAGTTAAGAATAATGAGCCAGCTCTCGCACATACATCCTGATGCTAAAATTGGAAAAGGTGTTACCATTGAACCCTTTTCAATGATTTATAACAATGTCGAAATTGGTGATGGAACCTGGATTGGCCCAAATGTAACCATCTTTCCTGGTGCACGCATCGGAAAAAATTGCAAAATCTTTCCAGGCGCTGTTATTTCAGCTATTCCACAAGATTTAAAATTCAGAGGAGAAGAAACTACCACCGAAATTGGCGACAATTGTACCATACGAGAATGCGTAACTATTAATCGCGGAACTGTGGATAAAATGAGAACCGCAATTGGTAACAATTGTCTGCTCATGGCATATGTACACGTTGCACACGATTGCATCCTTGGTAACAATATCATTTTAGCAAACAATGTAACATTGGCCGGTCATGTTCAAATTGATGATTGGGCCATTTTAGAAGGGCTTGTAGCCGTTCAACAATTTATCAAAATTGGGGCGCACGCATTTTTAGCCGGAGGATCATTGGTTCGCAAAAATGTGCCACCGTATACAAAAGCTGCCAGAGAACCTTTGCAATATGTGGGAATTAACTCCGTGGGACTTCGTCGTCGCGGATACACCAATGAAACGGTTTTGGAAATTGAAGATATTTACCGCACGTTGTTTGTAAAAGGACTAAATGTAGCGAATGCACTTACTGCAATTGAACAAGAAGCACCATCCTCAAAAGAAAAAGAAGAGATCCTGAATTTTATTCGTGAATCCAAAGACGGCATCATGAAAGGAATGTCTTAATAGGATTTCATAAATTATAGTTATACCATGCACATACAATTAACCAACATCGGTAAACGCTATAATTATGAATGGATATTTAAAGGTATTCATGCCGAATTTTCCCCTGAAAACAATTATGCCATCCTGGGTAGCAATGGCTCGGGAAAATCAACATTGCTGCAAGTAATTGCCGGTAATTTTATTCCGTCTGAAGGTGAAATAAAATACACGCATGAAAATAAAATCATTGCTCCCGAAGATATCTATCAACAAGTAAGCATTGCCACTCCCTACCTCGATTTGTTTGAAGAATTTACGTTAAGCGAATCCATTGCATTTCAATCTAAATTTAAACCATTCATGGATGGATTGGATATCAATCAAATTATAACATTGATGCAGCTTGAAAAAGCAAAGGATAAACAATTAAGGCACTTTTCCTCCGGCATGAAACAACGCGTAAGACTGGCATTGGCCGTCTTGAGCAATACTCCTCTTTTATTATTGGATGAACCCACCTCTAACCTTGATAAAAATGCAATAGCCTGGTATCAGCAATTGATACATACCTACTCAAAAAACCGACTTATCATTGTTGCTTCCAACCAACTCGAATACGAATATGCTTCTTTTTGTAATTTTTTCCTGAATGTGGAGGATTATAAAAAGGCGAAGGGTTAATCAATATAAAAGTTAAACCACTTCAAAGCTCTCTCCCACAGTTCTCGACTCCGCTCGAACTGACACAACCCGCGCAGCAATACAAAAATCAGAACATCCCCAACCCTTTTTCTATTTTATACGTGTATATAGATACACAAATTGACCGCTAACTTAAAATAATTCGAGCTATGAAATCCAGGTTTCTTTTTGTTATACTCTTCATCAGTTTTGCAATGGGAGCAAATTCTCAAAACGAAACAAGCCCTCAATATTTTATAGGTGCACACGTTTCTCCTACACTCCATATTACTGACTAGGATGGAAAACAGGAACAAATAATAATTGATAACCTGGTCAACACCTCAACAGTAAAACCGTTGATTGGTTATATGACCGGTATTTCCTTTCAATATAACTTTTTACCCCGCTTCGCATTGCATAGCGAAATAAACTATGAAAAGACCGGATACAGTGTCCGGCAGGATCGTGACTATGAAATATGGAGATGCTTTGGTATCTTCCCATACCAGACAACAATATGGTTAAGCAGCTATACATTGCCAACCAGTCTGAAATTTATCGTGATAAAGGGAAGTAAAGCCAATTTGTTTATTCAGGGAGGAACAAGTCTTTCTGTTTTTAATAAAGAATCCAGAAAATCTGAATATGATGTAGAGATCGATTATCCACCCACGATATCAAAAGAACGTTTTGCTGCTCACGGACTTATTGGACTTGGTACCAGCTTTCAATTAACAAGGCGTTTTCAAATCACGGTTGAGGCAAGAGATTATCTGAGCACAGATAAACTCGAAAGCAACACGCATTCTTTTCGTTTATTGACGGGGCTTTCATTCAAGTTATAACTATATGTGTAAATCTTTTTATTAGGGTTTCCCAGACCTCATTTGCAAATCAGCCTATAAATCATATCTTTGCATTCCGATTTAAAAATCAGAACAATAAACATTTATAACTTGACAATTAATGGCAACTACAGGCGATATTAACGTTGGTTCGGTAATCCGTTTTAACGGCGAACTTTGCAGAATAGAAGAATATCAACACCGTACTCCCGGTAACTTACGTGCCTTTTACCAGGCTCGTATGCGCAACTTAAAAAACGGTAAAATCGTTGAAAACCGCTTCCGTTCAGGAGAAGCAGTAGAGGTTGTTCGCGTGGATTACAAACAAATGCAATTTATCTATCCCGAAGGAGATTTTATCGTTTGCATGGATAACGAAACATTTGAACAGGTTCATATCCCTTCGTTTTTATTAGGGGATACACTTGAGTTCTTAAAAGAAGGAATGGAAGTTAAAATTTCTTTTGAAGGGGATGAGCCCATCCTGGCGGAAGCTCCGACATTTGTTGAATTGCTAATTACATATGCCGAACCGGGTGTAAAAGGTGATACAGCAACAAACACATTAAAACCGGCTACCCTGGAAACTGGTGCTATCGTCAATGTGCCTTTATTTGTAAATGAAGGTGAAAAAATCAAAGTGGATACTCGTACCCATGCCTATGTGGAACGTGTTAAATAATTTTAGCCACCCTATTTTCAATTAGTTAGCCCTCATTTTAAAAAACTAATATTTCTTTGGCACAATTATATTTTTAGTCTGCGAAAAGAAAGAGAAATCTTATAAAAAAATGCTTCATCAAAAATTTGGTGAGGCATTTTTTTAATTATTATATTTGAACAAACCTGTAGCCCTTTAAAGATGAAATTACCCATTCAACTTACATTAAAAGAAATTGCGAGCCTGATAAATTGTGAGTTTGATGGGGATCCACATCACCCCGTTACCGGTTTGAACGAAATTCATATGGTTGAAGCAGGAGATATTGTTTTTGTTGATCACCCTAAGTATTACGATAAAGCATTAAACTCAAAAGCAACAACTATTTTAATCAATAAAAAAACAATGTGTCCGCAAGGAAAAGCATTGCTTATTTCCGACGATCCGTTTAGAGATTACAATAAGCTGGTAAGGCATTTTCACCCTATTAATTATTCCTCAAAAGTTGTTAGCGATACAGCTAAAATTGGCGTAAATACAGTGATAATGCCAGGTGTATATCTGGGAAATAATGTAACAGTCGGCGATAACTGTGTGTTGCATCCTAATGTTGTCATATACGACAATTGTCATATCGGAAACAATGTAACCATACATGCAAACACCGTAATCGGTGGTGATGCGTTTTATTATAAGAAAAGAGAAACACATTTTGATAAAATGATTTCCTGTGGACGGGTTATTATTGAAGATGATGTAGAGATTGGCTGCGGCTGCACCATTGATAAAGGTGTTTCTGGCGATACCATCATCGGAAAAGGATGTAAACTGGATAATCAAATACAAATCGGACACGATACTCAACTTGGCAAAATGTGCTTATTAGCATCACAGGTTGGTGTAGCAGGTGTTGTTACATTAGGCGATTTTGTTACACTCTGGGGGCAAGTAGGTATCCGAAGTGATGTAAAAATCGGTACAGGTGCCACATTACTTGCGCAAACAGGACTGGCAGAGGATGTGCCTTCTGGTAAAACCTATTTCGGAACACCGGGAACGGATGCCAGAACAAAAATGAGAGAAATAGCTGCCGTAAAAATGCTTCCGGATGTTTTAAAAAAAATGAATAGCGAATAAACTTCAGATGAATTAATATAAAGAATTAGTGGTTTTGATTGGAGTAGAAGTATTAAATTTTAAATCTCATTTATGATGTCTGATAATCCTATAAATAAAAATGTTTCAAAGAACATAAGGGATATTAAGCTTAATTCACTGTTGGAAATTACCAAAGCCATTAACCGTAATTCTTCAACGGAACAGCTTTTGCAAATTTTTGAAGAGGTACTCGAAACACAATTAAACATTGGCAAACTGGTATTATTCAGTTATGAAAATGGGTGGAAATGTGTTTTAAAGTATGGGGTTGGTGATGAATACAATGACATCGATGTGGAACGCGACCTACTGCCAATTACAGAAATTGCAACCATCAACTTTTCTCAAAAAAGATTAAACAAAGCATTTGAAATTGTAATTCCCGTGTTCCATAAATCACAACCATTAGCTTATGTATTGGTAGGTGATTTGGAAGATCGTGTGGAAGTAAGCCCTGCAATCAAACATCTCCCCTTTGTTCAAACACTTACAAGTATCATTGTTGTTGCCATTGAAAATAAAAAACTGGCAAAAGACACCATACGGCAGGCTGCTATGCGAAAAGAGTTGGAGCTTGCATCTGAAATGCAATCCATGCTTTTCCCCAGCACACTTCCAACGGATAATAAACTGGATTGTGCGGCTTTTTATCTGCCACATCAACAAGTTGGTGGTGACTATTATGATTTTATGTGGCTGAGCGAAAACGAATGTGCATTTTGTGTGGCCGATGTTTCCGGAAAAGGTGTTGCTGCCGCTTTACTGATGTCCAATTTTCAGGCAAATCTTCGTATTTTATTTAACCATACAAGTTCGCTTACCGACCTTGTTCGTGCCTTAAATAGTAAAGTAATGGCCAATGCCAAAGGAGAAAAATTTATTACCCTCTTTATTGCCAAATATAATTTAATAACCAGAACACTTACCTATGTTAATGCGGCACACAACCCGCCATTGATCGCAATAGGAAATTCTATCAGTACACTTAAAGTTGGTTGTACGGGTCTTGGAATGTTTGACGACATTGTTCAACTCAAAGAAGGTGTTGTTCAAATAACCCCTGGAACTACAATCGTATGTTATACAGATGGTTTAGTAGAATTGGAAAATGACAAAGGAGTTGATTTTGGCATAGAAGCACTAAAAACGATTCTGAAAAATAATGCTCACCTCAGCATGATGGAATTAAATGCACTTATCATGCAAACCATTATTGAATACAAACAAAGCCAGCCTTATGTTGACGATATTGCTTTATTTAGTGTGAAGGTCCATTAACCAATTCTGCCCCTGTCACCTTTTCTTTTAATGGCTCTTCTTTAAGGATTTTGTTATTGTATAAATCAATTGCAACAAGCATTGCGATAAACCCCCAAAATGGTACGGATGCTTTATCTGTGTCTAAAAAGTTATTGATTGCACCGTGCACAATATAGCTCACAAACCCTAGCAATAGAACAAGTACCATCTTTTTTGTTTCATTGTCGGAAATTGTATAATACAAACGAAAACCGGTTGACAACACAGAAATCACAACAATCACAAACGTAATAACCCCTAATACTCCCGCTTCACTCAAAGGCCCTAAATATTCACTATGTGCCGTTCCTCCGTTTCCTAAATTTGTACTGATGATGGTTTTTTCCTGAACCCTTTGAAATGGCGCATAAACAAGTGCGTACGTTCCCGGCCCCCATCCAAATATAGGTCGTTCTTCAAACATACGAAGCGCTGCCGACCATCGGTTTAATCTTTCCAGGTTAGATGCGTCAGTTGATATGTTAGAGATGGATTGTATATTTTTATTGAAATCTTCAGACGCATCCTGACGATTTTTTTCAAGACTTAATTTGATCTCGGTCTGAAAGATAAACGCTACAATTGCAAAACATGAAAAAACAAACAGGATGAAGTTAAATTTTACACGAAGCAACAAAACCACAAAAATAACCATAGATACAACCAGGCTGAGCCATGCTGCACGTGAATACGATAATACAAGTGCTATCATAAATATGACAAGTACGAGGGTCCCCATAAATTTGGTGATAGCCGAATATTTTTTGTTCACGGTAAAAAAAATGATAGCAGGTAAAAACATAGCAAGCATTGCTCCATACACCGTATGATCATTATAAAAGGGAGACATCACATAGTTGGCCGGTTCTTTCTCAAATCCATAATGAGCATGATTGGCAATTGTATAAAAAATAACAAGTACAAAAGCAGAGCAATACAACCAGATAAACCGTTTAATATTTTTTGGATCCCTGAATAATTGCACTCCTAAAAAATAAAAAACCAGAATATACCATAGTCTTGAGATTAAAAACTTAAATGATACAAATGGTAACTCACTTGTAAAACACGTTATAAATATCCAGCATAAATAAAGTACGATCGCAATTGTTATTGGATGCTTCATCATTGCAGGATCAACGGTGGACTCATGAAGTTGTTTTAAAATAAACAACACCATGATACCAAAAATAATGGGTTCTGTCGGCAAGCTCAATCCTAGTCCACCCTCCAGATGTTGCAAGTTAATGGCAAGAGGTGTCAAAAACACAACAAACAAAATAAGTTTATCAAGTGCATAAACTCCCAGCAGGATAATAAGAAGGGCTAGTGGAAGCAGATTAAAGTAATAATTTTCAAAATAGATACACAGGGCATTAATACAAATAAACGTAAATGCCAGGATATATACCCATCTTATATTTTTTACAAGTTCCAAACGTTTTAACTAATCTAGAAAGGTTGATTTTTTATCTTGAAAAATAATTACGACAAATACAAGAAAGTTAGCAGATAAAATGGATATTAAAACAATCAACCATCGAATCGGGTACGTTTTTTTATCCGCAATAATTGGCCCTGTTACTTTATTTACATACGTCAATTCCTTGTTCAAATCAGCAATTATATTATCATACTCTATTTTTGTTTCATTATAGCTGTTCAGGATTCCATCATACACTCTGGTTAACGTATAAAACTCCCCTCCCTTTTGTTGTAAGTTATTGATCATTTGATCAATTTCTTTAATGCTAGTTTTCCCGGAAGAAGTCATTGATTTAATATACCCTTTCGTAAACTCTTTTACCTGGGCATTGTACTCCAATAAACCATAATCGGTTCTTAAATTCTGTAAAAGCACATTCACCGAGTCCATTTCTTTTTTCCGATCATTCAATTGTTTTCTCCGAATCTCCAGAAGCTCTTTTGATTTCTCACGTTGAAGGTTTCTTGCTTTTTCGTTAAACGCCTGTATAATTTCTCTTACAATGTCACAGGCAATTTTGGGATCCGTATCTAACACTTTTATTAAAATCGATTCATAATCCGTACGAGAAACAGAAACATTTGACTCATACTCTGATTTCAATTCGGATTGTGCAGATATTTGTGTGGTATCAATGTCATAATGATCTGCTAAATTGAATCTCTTTATTACCGAATTCTGTATATCGGCCGATTCAAATAACTGCATCATTTGCTCCGATTTACTCTCTGAGCTGTATGGTAATATGTTGGCAGGATAAACAATTGCAAAGGATTTATATTTAGGTTTAATAAACCATTTACTGGAAAATAAAGCAGAAATCAGGAAAGTACCAATCGTAACTATTATAAACTGTTTCCTCCATTTTATAATGAGTTTGATAAAATAAGCAATGCTTTGTGTGTATTCTTGCATAATTCAATTGATAATGTAATACATGTTTTTAGAGTGACATCATACAATTTTAAACATTTTAAACTTATTTTACTAGAAAAGCAGCGGTGATTCTTACTCTTTGCTTGGCAGTTTAATCCTGTATTCGTTGATATTCTCAATTAATAAAATCACTAAAATGGCTAATATTAAGGTCGAAACGGTAGATACCAATACGATGATCCATCTTACCGGATACGCCCTTTTTTCGGCAGGAAAAGCTCTACTCACAATAAATTTTTGGGGAAGCTGTTGTTCTGCATCTACCTTTGTTTCTTCGTATTTCGTTTGCAATAAGTTGAGTTGTGTTTGTTGCAGCTCTAATTGATCCCTTATAGCTAGATAAGCACTACCGTATTTTCCAATCACCTTCAATTTATCTTCTAAAGATTTCATGGCTCTGGAGTCTCCTCTGGAAATAGCAATAGCATACTGCTCATTCATCACTTCCGATTGCGATTCATAATCATAAAGCCCATAACTATTAAACTTGCGTATGGAGTCAGATAGTGAGTTTACATAATTCATCTTATCCTTATACTCTTTCTCAACAATAGACAGCGCCTTTCCAATACGATCTTTTTGAATACGTATTTTTACAGAATCATGCAGTGCCGCAATATCGTTTGCAATATCGGCTGCCATTACCGGATCCTTATCCAATACATCAATCTTTACCGACATTAATTCTGTCCGTTTAAGAGTAATGTTGTTCTGAAACTCATTTTCCAGCAAGGTTCTCTTTTGATCGCAGGTAGAATCAATACCATAATGCTTCATCAGATTAAACTTCTGCGCAATCCGGTATTTAATCTCTTCTGAGCTCAAAATCTGAAGCATTTGCTCTGCTTCCCCTTCTTCTCCAAATTTCAAAACATCGTCATTCTTATTATAAAGAACCTTTGAAATCGAATTGGTTGTTGCGGGAAACAAAATCACCGTTGATTTATACTTTTCCTGAATCAATAGTGATACAATGCCAGAAATAACAATTGCTGAAATGCCCACAATTCCAAGTACTTTACGCCACTTGTAAATAAAATACAATACGTTTAATGAATTAAAATCATTTGGCGATTGATTTTTACTATACATTCTTAATAGTTTATATATTGTTTAGAGGATGACAAAAATAGAAAAAATTAAACAACTGCCAATTTTATAGCCTTTATCCATACTTTAATAGCCTAAAAATGCCCTTAGGACTAATCATTCCCGATACAAAGGCCCAGGCACCGCATGCAATAGTCATCAATGCAAAATTGATCATCCAATGAAATGGAAGCACAATAATGGCGGCATAGTTTATACTGATGACACCAATCGTAAACATGATGAAGGTATTGATGAGGCGGTAATTTACTTTAAACTTAAAAATTCGTTGAGCAATTATAACCTGAATAATAGCCGCCGAAAACTGGGTTATTAAACTAGAAATAGCTGATCCATAAGCAT
>DAORKB010000055.1:0-16854 GCA_035439365.1 Bacteroidia bacterium | reverse complement strand
TTGTTGAAACGAATGATACCGGATGTAAAAGAAGTTGTTTCAGAAGCACTTTAAAATTGCCAATATTTAATCTTGCTTAAAAATCTTTTTGTTGAGTACTCCTTCGTTGGTAACGATTTGTAAATAATACATTCCATTCGCGTAGGATGCCAGATTGATTGATGTTTTATACGCACCCCTTACTTGTTTTAATTCTAACGACTTCATTATTTGTCCGGATGTATTGATCAAATTCATTTTTACATTTTCTGTTTTCAATAAATTCAGTTCAATTGAAATCTCATCCATCGTAGGATTTGGAAATACATTTACAAAAATAGTTACTGATTTTTCTTCAATACCCACACCCGTAACAACTTTAACAGGTGAGTTTATAGAGCATCCATCTGAATTGGAAACACTTAAATAATAATTTCCGTTAACTGTACATGTATGCTTTGGTCCTGTCGCATTTGCAATAGGTATATTATTATAATACCATTGATATGCAACATAACCCGTATCGCAAATGAGTGTATCCACACTTAGAACAATTGTTGGGATCGATGGTAGTGGAAATACTGTTAATTTAATTGTATCTGTATTTTTACATCCGGCTTCAGAAGCTCCTGTTACTGTATATGTTGTGGTAACCGTTGGTGTTGCTATCGGATCACTGATTGTTGAATCATTTAATGAAGTCCCAGGGCGCCATACATATGATGCTCCACCAGAGACAATGAACTGAACCGGTTTACTTTTACAGGCACTTACATCGGTACCTGTTTTAATTGTGGGTAACCCGTTAATCGTAACCTTCATTGTATCTGTATTAACACATCCATTAACGGCTGTACCAACGAGTGTATAGGTAGTAGTGGAAGATGGTGTTGCTTTTGGATTAAAAACAGTTGAATCGTTCAATGTTTTTCCTGGGTGCCAAACGTATGTATTTGCGCCGCTACCCTTTAATTGAACAGATAATAGATTACAGATAGCCGTATCCTTACCGGCATCAATAACAGGTACAGCTAATGTAGTAATGGTTACACTATCTTTATTTTGACAACCATTTGAGTTTGTCCCGATAACTGTATACGTTGTAGTAACGGATGGATTTGCCAACGGATTTACAATCGTTGAATCGCTCAGTGTTTTAGCAGGTTTCCAGCTATAGGTAATTGCACCGGTGGCATTTAATTGTATTTTTTTATTTGTACATACAAATGCATTTAAACCGGCATCAATTAATGGTAAAGGGTTAACAGTAACATTCATAGAAGTGGAAGCGGAACAACCAATGCTATTTTTTATTGTCACTGAGTATGTACCAGAAGTTGAAACAGTAATGGATTGCAATGTATCTGCAGCTGAAGTACTCCACTTATAATGTGTTGCAGTTGCAGAAGTTAATTTTACATTTTTGCCTGCGCAAAAGGATGTGGGACCATTTGGTGTAATAAGCGGTGTTGCTAATGGTACAACAGTTACAACCACCGTATCCTGATCGACACAACCGCTACCATTGGTTACGGAAACAACATACGTTGTGGTACTGGAAGGCGTAGCTACAGGGTTTGCAATTGAAGCATTACTTAAACCTGTTGATGGGCTCCATGAGTAGGAAACCGCACCAGGACCGGAGGCGCTTAAACTTGTAGATGCACCGGGACAAATAGAAACATCCGCTCCTGCACTTGCAGTATATTGACAATATTTTATTGTTTGATAATCCTCCAGCGAACTGGAACCTTTACTGGCACCTGTAATAAAAACATTTCCTGAATTATCGAGAAGAATAGCAGATGCCAAATCAGCATTATTGCCGGTACCATTGTAATTGGTTACCCATTGCTGAACACCTGTTGAATCATATTTTAAGGTAATGTAATCGTTACCTGCACCCGTTGTACCTGAGCTTCCTGTGATGTATACATTTCTGTTTGCATCAATTGCAATTGCTTTTCCTTCATCATAGCCGTTGGAAGGGCCGTTATATCGGGCGATCCACTTTTGAATTCCGGACTTATCATATTTTATTGTCACAACATCTTCCAGGTTACTTCCAGCGCCAATACTTCTTCCAGTAACATACACATTGTTCAGCGCATCTGTTTTTACAGCATTGATACGGTCATAATCGTTACCGGTACCATTGTATGTTTTTGACCATTTTACGGCACCGAGTGAATCATATTTTACTGCAACATAATCGTAATTTCCTGGTGTTGATGTTTGAGAATATCCTGCAACAATTACACTTCCTGTTGCATCAACAGCCAATGCTCTTGCTTCATCGTACTTGCTTGCGGGCCCATTGTATTGAACGGCCCATCTTTGAGTGATGACATTATTGTATTTGATTGTTACAATGTTGAAATCGTTGGAAGTACCCTGATAAGAATAGCCGGTAACGTATATTAATGTTGCAGTTGGATTTACATAGAGTGCGTAACATGCATTTATTCCTCCGGTTCCGGTATACCGACGTGCTATTTGCTGAACACCTGACGAATTGTATTTAATGGTTGTAGCGGCACTTGTTCCGGATGCACCATCACTGGTACCTGTAACATACACATTTCCGGAATTATCGACAGCAACATCAAATGCTTCATCCGTACCATTTACACTGTTGTTATTATAACGGGTGGACCACTGCCTGGAGCCGGTGGAAGAATTATATTTTACAGTTACGTAATCAAAACCGGTAATACTATCTCCATAGCTCCATCCGGTTACGTAGACATTATTTCCAGATGGATCAATGGCTATCGCATGCGCCTCATCTAAACCATTACCGGCTCCATTGTATTCGGCTATCCATTGTTGTGTTCCGGAAGAATTATATTTGATTGTAATATAATCGAGCGTACCGCTTGAACCACGTCCTACACCTGTTACATAAATGTTTCCAGCTGCATCCATCACCATATCTTCTGCCTTATCTGAAAAAGATCCAGAACTGGAGTATCGCTTTTGCCATTGAATATTAACCTGAGCACTGGCATTGAAAAAAAGGATATAACACAGTATAAAAAGCACTTGCTTTTTCATGCCATTCTAATAATTAATTAAAGCTACTAATTTTAATTTACTTCGCTAATTTGCGGGTCAGAGACTAGGTTGTACGTAAAAAATTTACATATATTTACATTTTAGCTAAATAAAATGTCATTTGAATGAAGAATAAATTTCTACAGGTTATTTTTTTCATCTTCTTTTTGCCGTTTATTTCCATGGCCGAGCATATTGTAGGGGGGTCTTTAACCTATGAACAGATGGGCGGGTCGACGTATAGAATTACCTTAACCCTTTACCGGGATTGTACTTCCCCTACAAACCCCTCTTTCCCTTCGGTTGTTAAAATTAATATTGTCAAAAGCAATGGGGCCGCATTTAAAGTGGTTACAATACCGTTTTCCAGTGCTACAAATGTCCCCCCCAAAATTGATACTTGTGTTGCGAATCCTGGGTTTTGCTTACAGGAATCGATATATTCTCAGGTAGTTTCGGGAATACCTCCTGCTTCCGGTGGCTACCACGTATATTATCAGTTGTGTTGCCGTACAGCACTTACAAACGTTAACGCGAATACCAATACTTCCGGAGAGACATTTTACACACATATACCTGATAATAATATAGTTACAAGCAACAGTAGTCCGCAATGGATAGAGGGTCCACAGTCTTTCCTATGTCAGGGTAATACTTTTAGTGTGAATCACAGTGCCATTGATGTGGATGGGGATTCTCTGGCATATTCATTCTATACCCCCTATGATAGTAATACTGTTAGTTTTCCGGGAGGATTGTTTACAGCGGTTCCTTTAACCTGGAAACTCACCTATGGCATGAACAACCCCTTCAACGCATCCATTCCTAATTCATTGCAAATAAGTTCCAAGGGTATCATTACCGGCATCCCTCCACAAACCATTGGTAACTTTGTAGTTGGTGTGCGTTGCCAGGAATGGAGAAATGGGATAAAACTGGGAGAGATTCTGCGCGATTTTCAAATTAAAGTAGTTGCCTGCCCTCCTAAAATTTTGGCGAGTTATAACTTTACTGGTAACTGTAATGGAACAAAAGTTACATTTACAACACTTACAACAGGGGCCAAAACCTATTTCTGGGATTTTGGAAACACAAAAACACTGGCAGATACCTCTTTGATAAAAAACCCAACCTACACCTATGCACAATTGGGCAAATACAAGGCAACGCTTATTATTAACAGGGGTACGCCTTGTGCGGATACCTTATCTCAAATTGTTCATGTAACATCCTTGAATGCTGCATTCACAAGCAGCGCCCCAAGTTGCCAAAAGGCCATCGTTAATTTTGCTGATATTTCTTCGATCGATACAAGTAATACCGTTACCGGCTGGAACTGGAACTTTGGTGATGGCAATACGTCTACTCTTCAGAACCCTAAAAACACTTACACCAATAGTGGTAATTATATTGTCACCCTTATTGCTACAGCTGCCTCAGGATGTAAGGATACGGCAACACAAACGGTAAGCATGCAAACATTACCTGTTGCAGATGCTGGCAATGATACGATACGCTGTGCTAATAATCCCAATGTTTTATTAAACGGAAAAGTAACCAATGCCGGTGGCGGGAAATGGGTTGGGACCGGTGTGTTTTCACCGGGTAATACGGTGCTTAATCCGACTTACACAGCTACAGCCAAAGCAATAAAAAGCGGGGCCGATACGCTTCTTTTTATTACAACAAACAATGCTCTTTGTCCTGCTGATACAGATAAAGTTATTATTTCTTTTTCTCCAGCTCCAACTGTAAATGTTGGAAATGATTTGATTGTTTGTAAGGACACCAGCAAAATACCGCTATGTGCAACTGTAACAGTGGCCTCTGGGGTTACCTGGAAATCGCTTGGGACCGGTTTATTTGTTACCGATTCAACTCAACTTTGCACATCGTATAAACCCAGCAAAGGCGATACACTTGCCGGTTTCGTTATCTTGTATGCTACAAGTACGGGTAATGCCACTTGTGCTGCTGTAAACGATTCACTTCGCATCACATTTACGTCCATCATTCAAGTAAATATCACCACAAAAGATAGCATCTGTTATGGCACTATCGTTCCGGTAGAAGTTGCTGTAACAACAAACAGTGGAACCTGGAGCACCACTGGAACAGGTCAATACAGCCCTTCATCAACTTCATTAAAAGGAAATTACATTCCAAGTAAAGCAGACAGTATTTTAGGGAAAATCTTTTTGATTTTTACATCGAGTAATAATGGGATCTGCATGGTTCGAAAAGATTCTGCAACTATTTCTATTCTGCCAACACCTGCAGCCGATTTCACCAGCATAACCGCATGCGAAAATCAACCTGTTATATTTACGGATATGTCAACACCTTCCAATCAAATTATAAAATGGGCATGGGATTATGGCGATACGTTCAAGGCCACTATTAAAAGCCCAACACATGTTTACAAAAAAGGGGGCCCTTATCCTGTTACACTTATTGTAACTGCTCAAAACAAATGTTCAGATACAATTCAAAAAACAGTTACTGTTAACTATAATCCCATTGCCAATTTTAGTTCGCTGGGGGTTTGTTTAAAGGATGGTGTACAATTTAACGATTCAACCACGTTGATTAATGACAGTATTACAAAGTGGAACTGGTCTTTTGGGGATGGTAAAACTGCAACAATTAAAAACCCACTGCATCATTTTCCAAATTATACTTCTTATAAAATCGTCTTAATTGTTCAATCCTCACAAAGCTGTATCGATACAGTTGAGAAAACGATAACAATTGCAAAGGGCCCCGATGCTAGTTTTACTACGGATGCGATTCTTGCGAATGTAAAACAAACAATTCATTTCACAGATCAATCGACAAATGGAATTTCATGGTATTGGAACTTTGGCGATGATTCTTCTGACAGCATCTCGATAAAACAAAATCCTACACATGTATATAGTGCCATCGGACATTACGAGGTATGCCTGATTGTAACAGACAAAAACGAGTGCACTGATACCGCATGCATCACCGAAATGATTTCACTACCCGTTGGCGTTCCAAATGCATTTAGTCCCAACGATGATGGACAAAATGATTCATTTGAGATTTATGGTGGTCCATTCAAAAAAATGGAAATGAAAATTTTCAATAGCTGGGGTGATCTTATTTTTACAACAGACAAACAATCCGGATGGGATGGACGTGTGAGCGGCATTGATCAACCGGCTGGTGTGTATGTATTTACTGTTTATTGTGTATCTGAAGATGATCAGGAACATCAATTATCAGGTGATGTAACTTTAATAAGATAAATTTAAGTTAACGTATTGATCTATTTTATGAAGCAAAATTACGCTGTATACTTAAAAAAAATAAATCCTTTATTTTTCGGGGTTGTTTTTTTATTGTGTACAGGTAATTTATATGCACAGGATTTTCACCTTTCGCAATATGACGCTTCTCCGCAATATTTAAATCCATCCATGGCTGGTATGCTAGATGGAAAATATCGCATTCATTTGCATTATCGAACACAATGGGCCTCTGTTTCTACAAAACCGTTTACTACAGCCGGAGTTGCATTTGACTTACCTTTCAAGAAATTGGGCCTTGGAGCACAAGTGATGAATTTCAGAGCAGGGGCTGGTAACTACAATGAATTAAGTGCTCTGCTTTCACTTTCCTATGATTTGGCAAGCAAAACAAATATGCATCACCTCACAGTGGGTATTCAAGCTGGCATGATTCAAAAATCCGTTTCAGGAGATAAATTAATTTTTGGAAATCAATATGATGCTCTTAACGGTGGAGGTTTTAATACTGATTTAGCAAGTGGTGAACTGTTTAAAAATGCCAATTATATTGTGCCTGGGGTAAATGCAGGAGCAATGTATTATTACGCTAAAAGCAATGCTCGTTTAAATCCATTTTTTGGACTCTCTGCTTTTAACTTAACACAGCCCAAACAGGCATTTTTATTAAACGATACACCATTACCATTACGTTTATACCTTCATGGTGGTATAAAAATAAATGTAAACGAAAAAATACAACTTCTTCCAAAGTTCATTTATATGCAACAGGCCAATAACAAAGAAATTGTAGCATCCATTCATATCAATTATTTTTTAAATGATAATACCGCCCTTATCCTTGGCCCTTCTCTTCGTTTAAATGATGCGGCGATTTTAGAAGCCGGTATAAAAAGAGCCGGCTACACGTTACGTGTTAGTTATGATTTTAATACGTCTCCATTAAAAGATATCACTTATTACAAAGGCGGTTTTGAAATTTCGTTGACTTATCAGGTAAGAAAACCAAAAGTCAATCCTGCTGTTAATTGTCCAAGGCTATAATGTTTACTGAGTAATGCGAAACTGTTTTTATATAAAAATATCCAGCTCACCAATCAACATAAAAGTGATTATGTTGTTCCTTCTTTTTTTTGCGGATGTTTCTCAGATCCGTGCCCAAGAGAAAAATGAATGGATGGAACGTGGTGATGATGCATTTAAAAAAGAAGATTATCAAAATGCAATTACGTACTATTTGAAAGTACTTAACAAAGAAATTACAACAGATATTTCAAGACCTTACGAATTAAAACCGTATGTACCTCCTATAAAATCAGCTGAAGAACCTAAAAAAAACGGGAAAAACAAAAAACCTGTTTTAAAGTTAAATCAGCCTGCACAATTTCAACAATACATATCACATCAGCTTGCCGAATCGTATCGCTTAAATCATGACTATAAAAATGCCGAGCTGTGGTATAAAAAAGTGATAGACAGTAAACCTCCGGTACAGTTCCCATTTGATCGTTTCTGGTATGGTGATGCGCTTGTAAAGAACGGACGTTGTAAAGCCGCAGTTGCCGAATTTCAGGCAATTATTAAATTAGGTGAACGAAAAAATCCAACTATTTTTCAGCAAGCCAAACAACGACTCATCGGTTGTCAAATCGTATCGGATTCGCTGTTTCAAAAAAAGGAAATTACTGTTAGCAAGCTGGACTCTGTTTTTAATAATGGTAGTGCCAGTTTTTCTGCCAACTATTATGGAGATACGCATACATTACAATTTACAAATGCGAGCAACGATATTTTTTCAGAAGAACAAAAAAAATCAAACCCTCAATTTGACTGTGATATATATACGATAGCGAAAACAGAAACAGGGTGGGATCGTCTTATTAAAATGGAAAACACCATTAATACAGATGAACACGAAGTTGCCGGCTGTTTATCTGCTGACAAAAACTATTACTATTTCACAAGATGGTCAAACACAACAACTGAATGTGCCATTTATGTTTCAAAAATGAGAAATCAACAATGGCTGGTTGCAGAGAAACTCCCTGAAAACGTTAATTTAACTGGTTTTAAAAGCATGCACCCATTTTTAACAAAAGATGGAACTCGCTTGTATTTTTCTTCCAATCGCCCAGGTGGATTGGGTAACATGGACATCTGGTATGTACAAATGAATGAGCAAGGAAAACCAGATGGCAATCCTGTGAACCTTGGAGTAAAAATTAATACTTCTGAAGATGAGGTCACACCATTTGTTCATTATGCTACTTCTACTTTCTTTTATAGCTCAAACGGATTACCTGGTTTCGGAGGTTTGGATGTATACAAATCATTGTATAATCCGGATTCATTATGGGCAACTCCTAAAAATCTTGGTGCACCCATAAATTCCAGTAAAGACGATGCATATTTTGTGATGGAACGTGATCAATTAGGTGGGTTTGTTTCCTCCGATCGTGAAGAATGTAAATCATGTATTGGTGGTGCATGTTATAAACTGTACGTTTTTTCTAAAAAAGCAAACGACTTTCATTTAAAAGGAACGATTTACGATGGTACCTCAAACAGGCCCATGCCTGGTGTTTTACTAACGTTCAAAGATATTCATGGTGAAGACGATCCTTTTTATGCAACAACAGATTCACTCGGATATTTTAGTGTTCCGATTAAAGAAGGACGTGAACTATATATTAAAGCGCAAAAAAATGGTTATTTCGGAGATGCAAGTACCTTGTCTACACAAGATTTAACAGAGTCGAAAGAATTTTCGAATGAATTTTTTCTTTCAGCTATTCCGAATGATGATATGCTTATTCCGGATATTGACTATGAACCAGATCAGGCAACATTAACTGCTAAAGCAAAAGAAGTGTTGGATAACCTTGCAATTTTTTTGCAGTTGAATAACAATTTAAAAGTTGAAATCGGTTCCCACACGGATGAGCGGGGAGAAGAAGAATACAATCTGAAGGTTTCACAAGACAGAGCCAGAAATTGTGTAGATTATTTGATTTCAAAAGGGGTTGCTCCCGAACGGTTGGTTGCAGCAGGTTATGGTGAAACCAAACCACTTGTTCCACACGCCGAAACAGCGGAAGATCATCTGAAAAACAGAAGAACCGTGTTACGAACATTGGGTGAAGAGGAAATAAAAGAAAAATAGTTTTACTCACCCTCAACTCGTATATACTCGCCCTCTGCTTTATGCCATTTACCGAATAATAAACATAAAAATTGATTAATCGTCACGGCTCTTATACTTTTGCTGCGTAATTAATTTTTATGAAAACACTTCTACCACTACTATTTATTTTATGCTGTGTGCAAAATGCATTGGCACAAACAAAAATTTCGGGAAAAATAACAGACGCCCGTAAACAATCCATACCAGGCGTTAACATTCGAATTGAAGACAGTTACGATGGAACGTCTACAGATGTGAATGGTAACTATTCGTTTATGGCAACTGATACAGGTGAAGTAACCATTGTTGCCAGCTTTATTGGTTATGAGACATCCAGCAAAAAAATCCGTTTATCAGGCACAGACCTGACCTATAATGTGGTGCTGAAAGAAGCATTGAATGAATTGAAAGTAGTAACCATCTCTGCCGGAACCATTGAAGCCAGTGATGAAAAAAGAACCACTGTTTTAAAACCTCTGGATATTGTTACAACTGCCAGTGCGCAAGGAGATATAGTAGGTGCACTTAAAACATTACCTGGTGCTCAACAAGTAGGAGAATCGGAAGGACTCTTTGTTCGCGGTGGTACGGGTAATGAGACAAAAACCATCATTGATGGAATGGTCGTCAATAATCCTTTTTTTACGGCAAGCCCTGATATTGCATCCCGCGGTCGTTTCTCACCTTTCTTATTCAAAGGTACCGTATTTAGTACCGGTGGTTATTCTGCTCAATATGGTCAGGGGATGTCATCCGTACTTGCTTTGGAAACACAGGATCTACCAGATCAAACTGCTTCCACTGCTTCTATTTCATCGGTAGGTGTGGGAGTGGGCCATAATCAGTTATGGAAAGATAAAAAAACAAGTGCAGGTTTTGATTTAAACTATGCAAACCTGCAACCTTATTTTGCACTCATTAAACAAGCTCCCGAATACACACGCACACCTCAGTTTGCAGGCGGATCTATGAATTTCAGAAGAAAAACTTCTGAAACGGGTATATTAAAATTTTATGGTTACTTCAATTTATCCGATCTGGGATTAAAAACATGGAGCATTGACAGCATCACTCCTTTCAAAAATTTATTTGAATTAAATAATACTAACATTTACACCAACCTTACTTATAAGGAATTATTTGGTAGCAAATACATTTTAACTGCTGGCGTATCGTATAGCACCAACGTAGATAAAATCAATGTAAACAGGGATACGATCCGTTCTCAAAGCGACTTAACACAAGGAAGAATAATGGTTAGCCGTGTCATTGGCAAATTATCTGTTATTCGTGCAGGAATAGAATATCAATATTCCTATGATGGTTTTAAAAATGTATACTTCAAAAAAGATGTGTTTGATACCTATTCAGCAGAATTTCTTGAAGCAGATATTTTTTTAAGTACCAAACTGGTATGGAGAGCGGGGTTAAGAAATGAATATTCTACCTTAATGAATAAAATGAAGCTGTCTCCACGTACATCGTTATCTTATAAAATCGGAAATTACAGTCAGCTATCTGTTGCATACGGACAATTTTATCAAAAACCGGATAGGGATTATCTTTTCTATCCTTCCATCCCAAGCTATAATAAGGCTACACACTACATTGCAAACATTCAGCGTGTAGACGATTATCATACGTTGCGTGTAGAAGTCTATTATAAAAAATATGATAATTTAACGCTTACAGATACAAGCAGTAAAACGATAGCACTGAATAATAATATATCGGTTCCGCTTTCGGCCAACAACGAGGTAAGCAATGCCGGTTATGGATATGCACAAGGACTGGATGTCTTCTGGCGCGACAAGAAAACCATTAAAGGTGTTGATTACTGGATTTCTTATACTTACCTCGACACAAAACGAAAATGGGTAAACTATCCAAAAGAAGTGACGCCACCATTTGCAGCAACACATACAGCATCTTTGGTTTTCAAAAAATTTTTCACCAAGCTAAATGTCAGTTCAGGATTTACATACAGCTACGCAACTGGTCGCCCGTATTACAACCCAACCAATCCGGATTTTATGTCAGACAGAACCATAGATTATCATTCGTTGGGTGTTAATGCGGCTTATTTACGTCAAATTAAAAGATGCTTTGCAGTACTTGCTGTTTCTGTAACAAATGTGCTTGGTAGTACGCAGGTATTCGGGTATCGCTATTCGTATGATTGGGAAAGAAGATCAGCTATAATGCCACCGGCAAAACGTTTTTTCTTTATCGGACTTTTCCTTTCTTTTGGGCAGGATCGTTCAAAAGAAGTAATTGATAACAATAATTAATTTATTAATTTCGACCAAAATTTTTAACCAACAAAAACGCTTCACATGAAAAAAATAATCCTGCTTACGCTTGTAAGTTTAAGCATAGGTGCAATGGCACAAAACAAAAAATACCTGGATGCCATGGAAAAAAATGTTGCCGGAGTTGACACATCACGAACACTTGAACAATTGCAACCCCTTGAAAATAATTTTGAACGCATTGCAAATGCAGAGAAAAAAGAATGGTTACCGTATTATTATGCTGCTTATTGCAATGTAAACATGACGTATGCAGTGAAAGGTGATGAAATTGATACCTACTGTGATAAAGCAGATGCCCTGGTTAAAAAAGCAGATTCATTAAGCCCTGATAATTCGGAAATACAAGCATTAAAAGCACAAATTGCGGCTGCAAGAATCAGTGTAAACCCAATGGCAAGAGGACGTAAATATGGTTCCGAAGCTGCTGAATTAAGAGAAAAATCAAAAAAATTAGATCCTAACAATCCAAGACCATGGATGTTGGAAGGCATGTCATTTTTTTATACTCCTTCTGCATTTGGCGGTGGTAAGGACAAAGCTAAGGTATCGTATACAAAAGCATTGGATCTATTTACTGCATTTAAACCTGCAAGCAGTATACATCCACGTTGGGGTAGAGGTACTACGGAGTATTTTTTGAAACAGTGTAATTAAGAATAGATGTCAGGCAGGACACCTGTAGCTTTAGGACGTAGCGGAACGCTACTCCCAACAGTCATGTCAGTTCGAGCGGTCACAGATCGGCGTAGCGTCTCGCTACGTCGTCTTTAACAAGGCTTCTGGCTGACAGCCTACACCTCCTTCTCTACCCAGTCTCCATGCTGCTTGATCAAGTCAATCAATGCATCCACTGCTTTTTCTGAATTGATATTACGCTCCACTACTTCTCTTCCTTTGTAAAGTGTTATTTTTCCAACACCTGTTCCTACATATCCGTAATCAGCATCGGCCATTTCACCGGGGCCATTTACGATACATCCCATAATTCCAATCTTAACACCTTTTAAATGATCTGTACGGCTGCGTATTTTTGCAGTAGTTTCTTGTAAATCGAATAAGGTTCTTCCGCAAGAAGGGCAGGAAATATATTCTGTTTTTGAAATGCGTGTTCGTGTGGCTTGCAATATCCCAAACTGCGTTGAGTTCACATTTTTATCGGCTGTGCATCCTTTCTGTTTTATCCAGATACCATCTCCAAAACCATCCAGTAGCAAGGCTCCTAAATCGGTTGATGCATGCAGTTGAAATTGTTCTTCGGATATTTTTTCGTAATTACGTTTTATAATAACCGGTACGGAACACTTTTCAGAGAGTAGTTCAATAAACATTCGTCGTTGCTCTGCCATACCATGTTCATTTGCTGTTTCAAAAACAAGCACCGTTTTATTCTTCTCTACTTGTTGAATCAACTGATCATGTAACGTTTTATTCAAAATGTCCTGAATAGTGACAGTAACAAAATTTAAATCGGCCGACTTTGACTTCGATTCAAGAAATTCGCTTACTGAAAACAAGGGATAGCTACGGATTTTATCTGACAAAGCGTTCCACGTTGTTGCGTTATAAATTAACCCCAATGTACCAGGGATTTCAAAATCAATTTTGTTATCTCCAACATAGATATAATCACAAGCCTGATCAGTCAGGTTCCACTTATCCAACGGAATAGAATAATTATAGCCAACGGCAAAAAAAGCAGGTGCTTTTATCTCTTGCTTTTCGCTAAAATCAGCTATTACACGCGGTACTTGAGCCCCTCCAATATTTATTACTTCTTGTGTTTCTCTTCTTTTATAGTCGTAAGGCGAATACGGTAAATTTGCAATTTCTGCAATTGCTTTATGTCCTGCTCTTTTATTATAGCGCTCCACCAGGTTTTTAGCCACCGGTATTTCAAATTCCGGATCTTCTGTTAATGAAACCCTAACGGTATCACCTATTCCATCTTCCAGCAATGTTCCGATACCGACCGCCGATTTAATTCGTCCGTCTTCACCATCACCAGCTTCCGTAACACCTAAGTGTAAAGGATAATTCATACCTGCTTGTTTCATTTTCTGGATTAACAAACGATACGCTTGTACCATTACATGCGCATTGCTGGCTTTCATGGAAAGAACAATGTTGTAGTAATTATTATCCTCGCAAATGCGCAAAAATTCCAGCGCACTTTCAACCATCCCAAGTGGTGTATCTCCATAGCGACTTAAAATACGATCGCTTAAGGAGCCATGATTGGTACCAATACGCATAGCGGTGCCATACTCTTTGCAGATTTTCACCAAAGGTGTAAATCGTTCCCGGATCCGGTCCAATTCAGCCACATAAGCAGCATCGGAGTAATCAAAAGATTCAAATTTTTTCTTATCCGCATAATTCCCCGGGTTTACCCTTACTTTTTCTACAATCCGGGCGGCTAATTCAGCCGCATTGGGGGTAAAATGGATATCTGCTATTAATGGCGTGGTATAACCCCGTTGACGGAGCCCTTTTTTAATTTCCAGTAAATTTTGTGCTTCTTTTATACTAGGAGCTGTAATTCTTACATACTCGCAACCCGCATCAATCATACGAACACTTTGCTCAATGGTGGCAAGGGTATCCATGGTATCTGTTGTTGTCATGGATTGCACTCTTATGGGATGATGTCCTCCGAGAGGAAGATCACCAATATGGACAATTCGGGTAAGGTACCTGGAGTAGTTTGTTAAGCTATTGGAATATAAATCGGGGGTCATGATAAAAAATATGTACAAAGTTAACACATAATGCCTATTCCTACCCAACCTTTTTACTTTTTGCTACGTGAAATAGGCATATGAAGGCTCTCTTTTTTGTATTTTTACGTTATAAATGAACATAGAACTCGACCTCCTGACAGCTTGCATAAAATCCGAACGCAAGGCGGAATACGAGCTCTATAAGATGACTTACAGTTATCTTATGAGTGTTTGTTTCAGATATACAAATTCCCGGGACGAAGCAGAAGAAATGCTGAATATTGGTTTTTTAAAAATTTTAAAAAACCTTGATAAATATAAACCTGAAGTTCCCTTTAAGCTCTGGATCCGTAGAGTGATGATCAATGTATTGATTGATGAGTTCCGAAAGAAAAAAAGACATCAGGAAACCATTGAATATGTTGAAGAATATTATGAAACCGGAAATTCAGCAGATCAAAATGAGGCCCTCTCCAAAATGAATGTTGAACAAATTCATGCCCTGATTCTGAAGCTTCCACCAATGAGCCAAAAGGTATTTAACCTATACGTCATTGATGGGTATAATCATAAAGAAATTGGAGAATTGTTAAAAATGTCGGAAGGAACATCAAAGTGGCATTTGAATCTTTCCAGAACACGATTAAAAGAAATGTTAACAAAAGCATTAGTACCTATAGAAATTAAACCATGAGTGAAGAATTTGATGACATAATGCGCCAAAAATTCGCTGAGAAGGAGTTTATTTTCAACGAAGCAAATTGGGAAAAAGCGGAGATAAGAATAGATGCTGCCTTAAAACTTAAAAAGTTAATGTTATGGGGTTCTCTATTTTCTGTTGGTTTAATTACAGGCATTTGCTGCATGTTTTTATGGAAGAAAGACAAACACGTTGAAAAAACAAAAAACAACCCAACCGAATTAACGCAAACGATAAACGAAGATCAAAAAACGTCTGTAACTTCATCTGACACCTACAACGCTGAACCTGATTTTTCAAACAGCTCATCAGATCAAACCAGCACCACTCATACAGAAGAGCAATTAAATCAAAATTCGATTCTTAGCGAAGAAAATACGTACTCGTCTACCTCAGCTCAGAAAACGAATTTAACATCTACGGCAAATGTTACGCCCACAGCTAATAATAGCACTGGTAAGAAAGGAAAAACACTTCCTGCAAACCAGAAAACTGCAAATCATTCAACAGATTTAACTAGTGTTTCCGGAGGAAAAGAAATTGATTTCGCAGAAAAAAAACAAGCAAGTAAAAAAGGCAAGCAATCGTTTACGTCGGCTAAAGACGAAAAAAATAAAAATACAGCGTTAACACAAAATACAACATCAACACAACGTACAACTGCTGTCAAAAACAGCAAAAAGAAAACAAAGCAACCAGCTGCTTCGTCCGGGGATAAAGAGGAGAATGAGAAAACAGATGCTTCACTTACTGCTTTAGAAAATAATATAACTGAAAAGAAAGCAGCGAAAAAGAAAATATCAACCACATCCGATAAAAAGGAAAAAGCATCAACAAAAGAAGTTACGCCTGCTAAGAATGGTGTAGCTTCATTGAAAGATGCATCCGTTGCTAAAAATAATTTAACCGCTGATTCAACAAAATCAGATGTTCTTAACGATTCCGCACTTGCTTTAAAAAATGAGCTAAAAAACCCTGTTGCTGTTGCAAGCGATTCGTTGAATGACTCGCTTAAATCAGTAGCAATAGCGGACAGTTTGGAGAAAAAGAAAGATAGCATTCCGGCTCTCGACAAAGCAGCTGACGCTGCTGCGTCTCTTGGTATGGATGGACTCGCAAGTACCAATCTATTTCACATTGATGCTGGTGCGAATGCCCAATTGGGCTGGAAATATTTAAATACAAAAGAAGCTCAGGGCATTACCCCGGTAGTTGGAGTGAGTGCGCTCCATTACTTCAATCAAAAATGGTCGGTCAATGCTGGTGTGCATTACTCCAGTATTGCTTATTTAAAAACAAATACATTTAATGCCGTTGTCAATTATAGTTTTGGTGTAACAAATCAAACCTCCACATTCAAGCCATATACCTTGCACTATGTGGGAGTTCCGGTATATATCAATTATCATGTGAATGAAAAAAACGCAATTTTTGCCGGTGCAAATTTCTCATACCTGATAAACAACAAAATACGTGTACAAAGGGAGCAGTCAAATACACTTACAAACTATATACAACCAACGAATGACCCAACGGAGATCCTCAGTGGTTTTTATAATCGCATGGATCTATCGGTTGCGGCGGGGTATCGTCGAAAATTAATTTCACATTTTTCAATTGCTCC
>DAORKB010000054.1:10269-16949 GCA_035439365.1 Bacteroidia bacterium | reverse complement strand
CTTGTATCAGCACAACCTCCGGGAGAATTAATGATTAAGCTAATTTCATAAGTACTATCTGTTCCTGTTGCCGTATATTTTATTGGTAACGGATTTGTCAAATTTGAAGTGGTTCCGTTATCGAAATCCCACAAATAAGTATCGCCTGCAGCAGCTGTACTTTGATTTGTAATTGCCACGTTTATCGGTGAACATCCTACCGTTGGATTAGCAATGTATTGAACTTTGGGAATAGGTTTTACATCGACCAATAAACTATCTTTGTTGATGCAGCCAAGCATATTTACAGACAAATAAGCCCATTGGTTGGGGCCTGCTGTTGTATAGGTAACTGTTGAAGGTGTATACTGAGTGGAAGTGGCTGGTGTTCCTCCTTTAAAATCCCATAAATATGTCGCACCAGTTGCAGCATTCGTGTTAAAGTTGACCTCCATTCCTGCGCAACCAAGTGTATCGTCTGCTACAATATCCACAAACGGAATAGGTGATGCTGTTACAATGATTGCTTTACGCGGACTTGTACATCCCACCATCGTTGTTTGAACATAATAGGTTGCATCTGCATTTAAAACAGGTGTCACAAAGGTTGATCCTGTTTGAAGCAATGTACCATTTGCTGGAGCATCATACCATTGATAAATACCTCCTGGTCCTATTGCAACGACTGTGGCTTTTTCACCAATACAAACACCAACTTTTGGAACAGTTGGTACAACCGGTAATGAATTCACTCTTACATTTACTTTAACACGTGTACTACTTGCACACCCCGACATGGTTGATTGTACATAGTAATCTTTGGTGACCATCAGTAAGGGCGTTTGATAATTTGAGGAAGAACCGAGTAAGGTACCCCCTGTTGCTGCCGAATACCATTCAAATCCATTTCCTGGAGTTCCTGTTGCATACAGGATTGTACTATCACCAGCGCAGATTGTATCCCCAACAGCTGTTGGAGTCAATGGAAGAGGTTTCAATGAAACCTTTACTGTTTTCAAAGGACTCGTACAATCCAAAACTGTTGCTTGTACATAATACGTTGTATTCTGCGATAATACGGGCGTTTTATATACTGCACCAACGGATAAGAGTGTGCCACCAGGAGCATCAAACCATTCATATTTTGCATTTGTGGATTGTCCACTCGCGGTTAATGAAACAGAAGTACCAATGCATATGACGGTGTCGTTTGCAACCGGGGTTAAGGGAACCGGATAAACGGTTAGCGAAGCAGTGGATGTATCACTTCCACAACTGTTGCTAACAATCAATTTTGGATGATATGTTCCAGGGTTCAAAAATGTCTGTGGTCCCGGGTTGGCTGATGCTGATGTATTGCCGTTATCAAAATCCCAAAAATAATTCAACGAGTCTCCGGTTGATGTATGTGAATAGGTAAATGAAAAATCATTTGCAGAGCAGATGGTAGATTTCAATGGAGCAATAACTGTTGACACAGTTGCTGTAGAAGTGATCGTAAACGTTGTATCATCTGTACCACAACTGTTGGATACTTTAAGTTGAACGGTATTCGATGCTGTTGTAAATATTTTATTGGAAATTATTTTTGTTGTATCTGTCAATAATCCGTTTACAAACCATTGGTATTTCAAATTACCACCTGTTGAATTATTCAAAGCAGTAAAATTAATTGGCAGACACCCTTTTAATGGAAGAGGGGTAGCAATTGCTTTGGGTAATGTATCTACGACAATTGTTTGATAAAGTGTATCAATCCCACAGCTGTTTCCGGAAATCAATCTTACTTTCCAGGTTCCTTCATGGTACAACTGTGCAGGAGGATCTTTCACACCTGTAAGTGTATTTCCATTTCCAAAATCCCAATCATAATTAGATGACGGAACAGCGCCTGAACTTAAATTGGTGAACGTAACTGTTCGGGGTGCACAGCCAGTAAGCGGACTCATGGTAAAGTTTAGCACTGGTGCGGTAGTTACATTGATTGCCTTGGTTACATCATCTTCACAGATTGAATTATTTGTAGTCGTTAGTTTTACGCTGTAAGTTCCGTTCATCGTGTAGATATGTGTTGGATTTTTAGCTGTTGATGTATTTCCATCACCAAAATCCCAAAGGTAAGTGGTATATGTATCGATAGCTGTAGATGTATTGGTGAAGGTAATCGTGGTACCGGCACATTTGTTATTGTTGTCGAATGTAAAGTTGGCTGTTGGTGGAGGACTGATTACCAATTTAACTTTTGCAGTATCATAACAATTAAAGGCATCGTGTGCAACAAGGTAAATATAACCTTCGCCATTTCCCTGTGTATTTAATGTTCCGGGACCTGCAGTACCCGTCATTGGGCCCACGTGGTTTGGCGCAGTAAAATCGCCAATATACCAATCATATATGGCGGTATTCGCACTGGGGCCTGTGCTTGTATTGGTAACGTTTATCGTATTTAGATTATTTGTGGTGCATAACTCAGCAGGTGAAATCGTAAATGAAGGTTGCACACTGGCGCATTGTCCGAAGCTCTTTAATGCAGTAAACCATAGTGCACAAAAAATCAGGCAGGTAATTGACTTGTTAATATTTAGAGCTATTATCCTTGTCATATAATAACGGACGCTATTCGTGTTTTTTAAGTTGCACCCGGGGGGGCAACTGTTAATAAAAAGTGGCTGTAGTTTTGGGGGTCCGTAGGGAATTTTATTCCCCAACGCTTGGTTGGAAGCAGTAGAAAAAAAAGACAATGTCTTTGAAAAGGTTATTATATCTGGATTACACCTGTTTCGCTCTTTCTAATATTCGAATAACGCTGGACATTTTGTGATACTCAGTCTTTATAATTTATAACCAATACAATTCGTCCATTTAACTGCTTCTCTCTTCTTTTCCTGACCCTCGGTTTATTCTTGATCACTACAACAAAGATTTATACGAAATTTACCCTTCCTTGTTTCATGTTTTTGAAGTATAGATCAATCATTTTTAGTGCCTTTTTCAATTCATTTCTCTTACCGGGAGAAGTTTCTTTCTGTTATGGAAAAAAACATTTTATTTTGTGTCGAATAATGCAAAAAAAACGACTTAAAAATGCTTTATTTTATTGTTAAATTTAAGTTAACATACCCCTCATCAGCATATTTTATGCATCTTTGGCACCTTCGTAAGCTTTTTTTATAATCAAAATTTACCATTCGCATTTATTATTTTTGTGACGTATGACCAAAAACAAAGTTGTTTTAATAAATCGTGAATTAAGCTGGTTGGCTTTTAATGAGCGTGTATTGCAGGAGGCAGAGGACGAAACCGTTCCTTTAATTGAACGAATCAAGTTTTTAGGCATTTATTCCAATAATCGGGATGAATTCTTCAGGGTGCGGGTGGCAACGCTGAAACGTGTTGTTAAACATCAAAAAAAAGCCACGGAAGTAATCGGAGAAGACCCTCAACGTTTATTGGACAAAATACAAAAAATCGTTGTTGAACAGCAAAACAAATTTGAATTCACTTATCAGGTTATTCTCAAGGAGCTGGATAGAAATAACATTTCCATCATCAATGAAAAGCAGCTAAATTCCAGGCAAAAAATTTTTGTCGCCGACTACTTCCGGGAAAGAGTAATGCCTACACTTTTCCCGATCATGTTGGATAATGTGGCCCCATTTCCATACATGAGGGATCGTTCAGGTTATTTAATCATCAAATTAACGAACAAGAATCCGCGTAAGAAAAACATCTATGCATTGTTGGAAATTCCGACAGATTCTTTGTCACGCTTTGTTGTTTTACCAAAGGAAAAGGAAAGAAATTTCATCATTTTACTGGATGATGTGATTCGTTTTAACCTGGATCATGTTTTCAGCAATTTTGAATACGATTACATAGAAGCCTTCAATATCAAACTAACGCGTGATGCTGAAATCGACATCGACAATGATTTATCGAAAAGCTTTGTCGAAAAAATTTCCAAAGGATTAAAAGAGCGAAAAAAAGGATTGCCTGTGCGACTCGTATATGACAGCACCATTTCTCCGGATCTATTGGATTTTATTATGAAAAAAATAAAATTCAAAAAAGATGATCACCCCATTCCTGGTGGGCGCTATCATAATTTTAAAGATTTTATTTCATTTCCGAATGTGGGTAGTCCTGATTTAAGTTACAAAAAGATGGTTCCTTTGAAACATCCTGATTTAAAGGATCAACCCACTCTATTTAAGATCATAAAAAAGAAAGATATTTTAATTACCTACCCCTATCAATCATTTGAGCACCTCATCGATTTACTAAGAGAGGCTTCGATTGACCCAAAAGTAAAGAGTATAAAAATTACACTTTATCGGGTAGCAAAAAATTCGAATATCGTTAAAGCGCTGATTAATGCATTGAAAAATGGGAAACAGGTTACTGCTGTTGTTGAATTACAGGCTCGTTTTGACGAAGAGGCGAATATTTACTGGGCCAATAAACTGCAGGAAGAAGGCGCAAAAGTAATTTATGGTGTTCCAGGATTAAAAGTGCATTCCAAAATGTTTATTATATCCCGAAAAGAGAACAATGTGTATGTGGACTATGCGCATATCGGAACAGGTAATTTTAATGGGGATACGGCACGCATTTACACCGATCATAGTTTGTTGACAGCCGACAAAAGGATCACAGAAGAAGTTGAAAAAGTCTTTACGTTTTACGGCGATAACTTAAAAACAGGCGCTTACAACCACTTACTCGTTTCCCCATTCTTTATGCGTAAAGAGTTTGTTAAACTTATTAACAGGGAGATTAAGAATGCCAATCAGCATAAAGAAGCGTATATCATTCTCAAATTAAATAACTTGGTGGATATAGAGATGATAAAAAAATTGTATGAAGCAAGTAACCAGGGCGTAAAAATAAAATTAATTATCCGAGGAATATGTTCGCTGGTACCGGGTGTAAAAGGAATGAGTGAAAACATAGAGGCAATAAGCGTGGTAGATAAATTTCTTGAACACAGTCGATTGTTCATATTTTGTAATAATGGAAACGAAAAATACTTTTTATCTTCGGCAGACTGGATGACACGAAATTTAGATCACCGGTCGGAAGTTGCGGTTCCTATTTACGATGAAAATATTCAATCGCATTTGCGTGAAATCATTGATACGCTCTGGAGCGACAATATGAAGGCACGTATTTTAGGGATCAAACAAAACAACGAATACCGGGTATTGAAAAGTGATGTTCACGTAAGAGCACAGGATAAAATTTATAATCTATTTAAACCTAGAAAGTCTTAACCATTGAAATTTGCAGCAATTGATATTGGTTCCAATGCCGTAAGATTACTCTTTTGCAATGTATTTGACGATGATGGTGTTGTCACACTGAAAAAGGCGGAACTTGTACGTGTTCCTATCCGCCTGGGGGAAGACTCTTTCATTACTGGAAAAATTTCTGAAGAAAAAATACAAAAGCTGGTTGATGCTATGAAAGCCTTTCAGAGCTTAATTAAGGTCAATGAGGTTGTTGCTTACAAAGCATGTGCAACATCTGCCATGAGGGATGCCTCTAATGGAAAAGAAGTGGCAGAACGTATTCGCAAAGAAGCAGGAATTCAGATTGAATTGATTGATGGTAAAACGGAGGCAGATATTCTCTATTCCAATCACATAACTCAACATCTGGATAAAGATCATTCATACCTGTACATTGATATTGGCGGTGGAAGTACTGAGTTAACTTTATTTTCAGAAGGGAAAACGATTGCCTCGCAGTCGTTTAATATTGGTACCATCCGAATGTTACATGATCAGATTGACAAAGCTTATTGGAACAGCTTCAAGCAATGGATAGAAGAAACAACGAAAAACCACAAGCCTTTGCTGGCAATTGGTTCAGGGGGCAATATCAATAAATTATTTAAGCTTTCCGGGAAAAAATTAAATAAAATGATTTCTACTGAAAAGTTGAAAAGTTTGTATGCTCTTTTAGAATCGTATACTTACGAAGAGCGCGTCAAAGTTTTAGGACTCAAAACGGATCGTGCAGATGTCATTATACCTGCTTCAAAAATACTGTTAACAGTATTAAAAAAAGCAGGTATCGAAAATATGATCGTTCCTCAAACAGGACTAGCAGATGGGATTATACTTCAGCTATACAGGAATCGCAAGTGGCCCGAAAAGCTTAATCAATAACAACTACCGGATTAATTGAATGGACCCTTTTTGCTCATATTTTTTTCCGTCACCTCCAATAGCGGAAACCATATAGTAGTAAATACCTTCCTGAGACATTTTTCCTTGTTGGTTTTTACCATCCCATTTGCAATCAATACCTTTTGATCGGAAGATTGTTCTGCCTTTTGTATCAAAAATAAGAACCTCCATACTATTGATATTCTTACTATTGAATACGAACAAGTCGTCTTTGCCATCACCATTTGGGGAGAAGGAATTTGGAATGAGAATCGAAGAATTTCCGGTTGCTTCTATTTTAACGCTGTCTGTTGATGTACGTCCATCAGAACTTGTAGAGGTAAGCACGATTGTATATACGCCTGGTGTTTCAAAAACGTGAACAGGGTTAGATGAATTATCCGATCGTTGTTTATCTCCGAAGGTCCATTTGTTTATTTTTCCTATTCCAACATTGTTTAAGTTGACGATCAACGGAACCGTACCGGCAACCGGTGTTGCAGAAATCGAAGCTACAGGTTGTCCGGA
>DAORKB010000054.1:0-10169 GCA_035439365.1 Bacteroidia bacterium | reverse complement strand
AGCTACAATGGTGGTAGAGCCAATTTTATTAAAAATGGTTTGTATAAGAACACCTATTCCAGCACCTTTTAATCCGGTTTGAATGTTTTTCCAAATAGTTGGATTTACATCTGCTTCAAACTTTTCAAAGGATTCTTTAAATAAATCTTCAAAGTCGTTTTCTCCTTTATTCATTATTTCCTTTCAGGTATTAATTTTTGTAAATGTGCCTTGGCCCTTGAATACTGCGATTTGGAAGTTCCCTCCGAGATATTCAACATTTCCGCTATTTCCTTATGCGAGTATCCTTCAATCGCATATAAATTAAATACAGTTTTAAAACCTGTAGGCAATGTTTGTATTATCTTTAAAAGATCCTGTGCCTCAAAACTCTCGTTCAACTGATTGGTTGATGGGAGCATAAATTCGACACTTTCCAACTCGATATTCTGCTTTAACTTTTTATTCTTTCTAATGTTTGTCAATGCTGTATTGACCATAATTCTTCTGATCCATCCTTCCAACGGGCCGGTGCCCCTAAAGGAAGAAATGTTTTCAAAAACACTGATAAAGCCATTTTGTACAACATCTTCCGCCTCTTCCGTGCTGTCTGCATATCTCAAACAGACACCCATCATTTTTCGGACAAACTTTTCATATAAATGCTTTTGAGCAATTGCATCTTTTTTTATGCACCCTTCTACTATTTGCTCATCAGTCATATTGTTATCTGTTTGTCAGATGCAAAGTTGCTATATTTGGTTGCACCCAAAAAAAAATTTCTACTTTTTATTAACAAACCTTTCTTTTCTAATAAATCAGTAGCACATTTGAGCTATGGCCAAAAAATTTAAGGGAAAAAGTCAACCACAGAAAAAGGGGTATTTTTTTGAAGAGATACTAAAAATATTGTCAAGCAACCCCAATAAAGCACTTAATTACAAGCAGATAGCTGCCGAACTTCAAGTAACTGACCACTCTCAGCGCCTTCTCATCAACACGATTTTGACTGAGCTCAAAAAAACACAAACTGTTTCTGAAATTGAAAGAGGCAAATTTAAAATAAAATCTTTAGAAACCTATATCACCGGTAGGGTTGATATGACCAGCAGTGGTATGGCGTATATCATCTCCGAGGAAACCCCTGAGGATACGCTAATTAATCCTAAAAAAACCCTCAATGCATTACACGGTGATGTGGTAAAAGTGAAGTTATATCCTAAAACCAGAGGTAAACAGGAAGGTGAAATTGTCGAAGTATTGAAGCGCGCAAAAACCGAGTTCGTGGGAACACTTCAGGTTTCTCAGAAATTCGCGTTTTTAGTTCCCAGCAGCAACAAAGTTCATGTGGATATCTACATTCCACTTGAAAAATTAAATGGAGCTAAAGATGGTCAAAAGGCTATTGCAAAAATCATTGAATGGCCCAAGAATGGGGTCAATCCCATCGGAGAAATCAAAGATGTACTTGGAAATGTTGGTGAAAACAACACCGAAATGCATGCAATACTTGCCGAATTTGGTTTGCCATATGAATTTCCGAAAGATGTAGAACGTGCTGCCGACCTTATCCCTGTTAAAATTACGGCAGAAGAGATTGCTAAACGCCGTGATTTCCGTGATATTACCACGTTTACCATTGACCCTGTAGATGCAAAAGATTTTGATGATGCCCTGTCTATTCAAAAGTTAAAAAACGGGAACTGGGAAATAGGGGTTCATATAGCAGATGTGAGCCATTATGTAAAACCGGGATCCATGATTGATAAAGAAGGCGTGTCCCGTGCAACATCCGTTTATCTGGTAGATCGTGTTGTACCCATGCTTCCTGAAATTCTCTCCAACAATGTTTGCTCGTTACGCCCAAATGAAGAAAAGCTTTGTTTTGCGGCTGTATTTGAAATGAATGATGATGCTGAGGTCTTAAAAGAATGGTTTGGACGCACGGTTATCAACTCCAACAGAAGATTTACATACGAAGAAGCCCAGCAGGTGCTTGAAACAAAAACGGGTGATTTTAAAGATGAATTATTAACCCTGGATAAACTTGCAAAAACACTTCGGGCAAACCGATTCAAAAAAGGAAGTATCGCTTTTGAAAAAATGGAAGTTAAATTTCATTTGGATGAAGCCGGAAATCCCACTGGTGTTTATTTTAAGATTGCCAAAGATGCGAATCAACTTATTGAAGATTTCATGTTGCTGGCAAATAGAAAAGTTGCTGAATTTGTTGGAGGTCAAAAAAATTCAAAAGGAAACAAACGTGCTTTTGTATACCGTGTGCATGATAAACCGGACCCGGATAAGCTAGCTAGTTTTGCCGAATTTGTAGGAAAGTTTGGATATAAATTCAATGTAAAAAATGAGAAACAGGTTGCTACTGCTTTAAACACCTTACTAAAAGAAGTAAGTGAAAAAAAAGAAGCCGGAACCATAGAAATACTTGCTATTCGTACAATGGCAAAGGCGATTTACACCACCAAAAACATTGGCCATTACGGATTAGGATTTGAATACTACACCCATTTCACATCTCCTATCCGCAGATATCCCGATGTTATGGTGCATCGTTTATTACAGCATTATTTGGACGGAGGTAAAAGTCCAAATGTTGAAGAGTTGGAGGAACAATGCAAACATTCCTCAGATATGGAGAAACTGGCTGCCGATGCAGAACGAGCATCCATCAAATACAAACAAGTTCAATTCCTGCAAGACAAGATCGGACAAGAGTTTGATGGAATGATATCCGGTGTTACCGAATGGGGAATCTTTGTAGAGCTTATTGAAAATCACTGTGAAGGAATGGTTCGTTTACGTGATCTTCAAGATGATGCTTATTATTTTGATGAGGATAATTACTGCTTACGCGGAAGAAAATATAATAAAGTATTGACCCTTGGTGACAAAGTAAGGATTGAGATTAAGCGTGCTGACCTAGTAAAAAAGCAATTGGATTTTGCATTGGTTGAACGATTGGATAATGATGAACCCAAAAAAGGAAGTTCATCCAACAGAAATTCTAAAAACAATAAATCATTGCCAGTAAGCCCAGAAATTATCGTACCTAAGACGAAGCCTTCTTCAGCCATAGAAAATAACAAACCAGCCACAAAAGTTGAAAAAGAAACTGGGAAAAGTCAAAAAACTTCCACTCCCGGAAAATTATTTAATGAAGAGTGGGGGTTTGAGGTTTAGTTTAAATGAATTACCTATACACAGCAACCCGACAGGTTTTTCAAACCTGTTGGGTTTTGTTTTTTTAATGAGTGGTGTTATTTAAATTAAAAACCCAACAGGTTTGAAAAACCTGTCGGGTTGTATATACATTTTAAATCTAGTATCTCTTATAGCATATTCAATCTCTTCGATAAATCATCTTTATATGATCCTCCGATTGGAATTAATTTTTTGTCTTCTTCTAAAATCAAATTCGGTTGTTCAATTGCAACAATTTTATCTATTCTTACAATAAACGATCTGTGTACACGAATAAAATCAGTTGACGGCAACTTCTTTTCAATATCCTTCATTGTTGAGTGAATCGTGTAGCGTGCATTTGTTGTATTGATAACAACATAATCCTTCAAGGCTTCAACAAAATAAATATCACTTGTTTTTACTTTTACCAAACGCGAGTTTGATTTTACAAACAGAATATCTTTTGATTCTTTGTTTTCTACGATGCTGTATAAAAAGTCACGTTCTTTTCTAACATTTGTTTCTTTACCATGTTTATAGATCGCCATTTCAATAGACGTATGAAGATCTATTTCTTTAAATGGCTTAATAATATATCCATAAGGCTCTGATACTTTTGCTTTGCTTAATGTGCTCTCATCTGCATAAGCAGTAAGATAGATAACCGGTATGTTGCACTTTTCACGAATATGAGTAGCGGCATCAATTCCACTCATATCACCTTTTAACATGATGTCCATTAATATCAAATCCGGTTTTGCTTCTTCTGTAACCTTAATTGCGTCTTCACCTGTAGAGCAAATTCCTACTACGTTGTAGCCCAGTTTTTTTAAACTGTGTTGAATATCTTTCGCCACAATGCTTTCATCTTCTACGATAAGAATGTTTGTTTTTGACATTTTATATCCGGTTTTTAACTTGGTTTTGTTTAAATAATATATTGTAGTGTGCGCCTGCTGTACTGTCTAATTCAATATTTCCATTTAATTGATCAACCAACGTTACGACTAATTGTAAGCCGAGTGATTCCGTATTCCTGTAATCAATATGCTCTGGTAATCCCACACCATTGTCTCTGATTTGCAATTGCAGATCCTCTCCAACCAAATGCATTTTAATCATTATTTCCGCGTTCTCCATTTTATCGACAAATGCATACTTTAACGCGTTTGAAACAATCTCATTAATGATTAACCCACATGGAATAGCCAGGTCTAAATTAAGGAAAACATTTTGAATGTCAAGATTTAATTTTATTTCGTGCTCCAGGCTTGAATATGAGTGAAGTAAATTCTGTGATAGATTTACTACATACTCTGAAAAGTTGATGCTGGAAAAATCTTTCGTTTGATACAAACTCTCATGAATGAAAGCCATTGATTTTATTCTGTCCTGGCTTTCTTTTAAGATGTTTAACGTACTTTGATCCTTTACATAGGATGATTGCAGATTTAATATACTTGATATAACCTGTAGGTTATTCTTTACACGATGATGCACCTCTTTTAAGAGTACTTCTTTCTCCTGTAATGAGTTATGAATTTGTTCGTTTGCCAGCTTTTTCTCTGTAATATCAAGTCCGATCCCAGCCACTTCGACCAGGTTTCCCAACTCATCAAAAATAGGATTCAAAAATATCTCTCTCCAAACGACATTGTTTTGGCGGTCAATCATTTTTGTCTCAAAATACTGATGTTCGCCACGAAGCACTGCTTCGTATTTCTTTAACCAGTAATTATTATACTCTTCTGTCAGCACAACTTTTACAGACACCACTGAAAGTCCAATGTATGCCGGAACATTATAATGCTTCATCAAATCAGATGCATAGTTTTTATTAAACGAAGTCAGACACATTTGTTTATCTGTTGTCCATATAATGTGCGAGCTACTTTCAATAATGGCATTGTGTCGTGCTGATTGTGATTGACGATCATGCTCCAATTTAACTTTCTCGGTAATATTCTGGAAAATAGAAATGATGTGAGAAGGGTTACCCAATGCATCCACTACCAGCGATGTTGCAATATTGGCATTGATGACCTTACCGGTTTTATGCAGATACCGTTTTTCAAAAGTGGTTTTCTCAATTTGTCCCGATGCTAATTTTTTCATGACACTCACACTCGTCGGAACATCTTCCTTTACGGTAATATCCATAAATGTTTTTGAACACAACTCCTCTTTGCTATAGCCAAGCATGTTGCACATCTGTTCATTCACCTGAATAAATTTTCCGTTAAGTGATATTTTTGCAATTCCAACAAACACCTGATCATAAATTGCGCGATAGCGCTCTTCACTGTTTCTTAATTCCTGCTCTGCTCTCTTCATTTCAGAAATATCGCGGGAAACTCCCATGGCACCAACCAGTTCACCAATATCATTTCGAAGAACGGACGCAGATAAATAAGCGATGAACTTTTGTCCGTCTTTTTTTACATTCACAACTTCTCCTGCAAACCTTCCTTTTTCATATAAATATTCGTATGCATTCTTAATTCGTTGAGGTGAATTCGCATACAAAACGCTTACGTGTCTTCCGATGATTTCGGAGCGTTCGTAACCAAATGTTTTTTCTGCTGCCGAATTAAACTCCGTTATGTACCCTTCTTTATCAGATGCACAAATCATATCCAACGAACTATCTATTAATAAACGGGTATATTTCTGTGCTTGCTGGAGTGTTCGTTCTGCCTGTTTTCGTTCGTAAATTTCCTGTTGCAAGGAAGAATTTGTTTCTTCTGCAATTTGCGCTCTTAATTGTTCTTTTATCAATTGTTTTTGAGGATTCACATCCTGCATAACAATTTGTATCGCATCCTGATCATTGTATTTAATGGCTATTGGCTTGGATTCAAGTGTGAGAATGTTTCCTTTCAATGTTTTTATTCTCACCTCCACAAAAGGCAATATAGCTCCTTCTGCCGCTTGTGCAACTCTTTCCCTTGCACGTTCTCTATACTCAGGAAGCAGCAAAGAAAAATTCTCTTTCAGGTGAATTTGACTGAATGAATCTGCTTCAAACAATTTTACTGCAGCTTTGTTTGCAAATTGCAAAGCTCCTTGATAATAGATCAGAATTCCATTTGGAGAATTATCAATAAGACTCTTATAATTTTGCCTGCTTTGTTCTAATTTCTTTTGATATTGTTGCCGATCCGTAACATCGTAAATTACGGTTGCCCGAATTTTTCTTCCAAAGTAAGGTATCCATTGTCCTTTTGCTTCAACTGTAAGCGGTAGTCCACTTTTGGTAACAATATTTCCTTCAAAAGGGCTGGATTTAATTTTTTGCATGTTCTGTCTAACCATGCTCCACTGGTTGGGGACAAAAAAATCGGTTATGAAATTTTTGCCGATAAGTGCTTTGGGATCTTTGTATCCAAACAGTTTGGTGAACTGATCATTTGCGTCAATGATGCGTTCATTCTCTGTAAATACTATTCCTTCAAATGTTGCATTCGATAAAATCCGGAATCTTTTCTCGCTATCTTTTAGTGCGGTCTCTGCTATATTACGTTCCGTGATATCTTCACCGGAAGACAGGATGGATGTTATCACTCCTTTTTCATTATAAATAAGCGAACTCTTCCAGGACATGGTTCTTTTCTCTCCCTTTTTCGAAACGATCTGGCTTTCCCTAAATTGATCTTTAACCAGTTTTCCATGCACTGCTTTTTCAAAAGCAGCTCTGGTTTTTTCACTCTCATTTTTGGGAATAAAATGATCAAACCAATTCTTACCGATGATCTCCTTTTCTTTGTACCCAAGTAGCTGACAACCTACTTTATTAATCAATGCAACAGTCTGATCCCTGTTAATAACAACCAATACCACATTGGCAACATCCAGGTAATTTTGAGCCATTAATTTCTCTTCATTCAATCGCTGCTCATAATTTATTTGGGTTGTTACATCCTTTATTAATCCAAAATTTCCCGTGTAATTTCCTTTATCATCAATCTGCGGAATGATCCTCTCCTCTACCCATATATATTGCTTTTTTTTACGGTGTAAAAAGCGATAAACAATTTCCTGAGGCTGTTTTGTTTTTTTTACCAAAGCCGTGGCTTGTGATATTTTGGATTTATCATCCGGATGACAAAGGCTCCAAAGTTTCTTTCCTTTTTGTTTATACTCTTTTAAAGTAACTCCAAAAATCCTTTCAATTTGTTTGCCTATGTAGTTTAATCGCTTTTGTCCATTGGGTAAAAACTCAACATAGTACACGAGCTCATTTATATTTTTTAAAACCTGCGTAAGATTATTTTGCGATTCTTTTACGGATTTTTCAATCCGTTTTCTATTGGTGATATCGTTAAAGGTTACCTGAACAGCCAGGTTTCCTTTGTAATAAATTTTGCTTGGTTTTGTTTCCAGAAAAAGTATTTCTCCTGCAGGTGTTTTCACTTCAAATTCAGAGGCAGCTACTTGCTCTCCTTTCAATAATTTTTTTATGCGATCCTTTAGAAGTGACTGGTATGTGGGCAATACATAGTTAAAAATATCCTTTTCAATTTCGTTCAGTCCTTTATTCTTCTTTATTCCAAAAAGTTCAAATGCTGCCTTATTCGCAAATACCAGTTTGAAATCAACATAAATAATTACACCACTCAAAATTTGATTTAGGAAATCTTCGTATTTATCTTCGCTTTGCTTGAGTTTATGCTGTAGTACGGTATCTTCCGTGCAATCTTCAATCTCTACAATGGCGCCAGTAATTTTCGCTTTATCTTTGGTTGGAGTTATTTTATTTTTAAAATGGTAAGCTTCACCATCAATAATTTTTTCGGTTTTAAACTCCTGATAAATTCCTTTTTTGAAAGCTTCTTGTAATGCTTTTTTAGCCTCTGGCAAAAATTTTTGAGGAATAAGCGTCAATAGTTTTTTACCAATTTTTTTTACCGAGTCGTTGTCATTTCTATTTGTGGTAACAATTGTAGCCGTTTTATTTAAAATATAGATTTCGTTGGGAGAGTTTTTGGCCAATGCCTCCCATTTTACTGGCGAGACTTTCGAGGTTGATTTTGCTATTTCTAATTCTTCCTGAAGCCTTTTTATTTCGGTAAGGAGTTCTGATTTTGTCTGTTTAGAAACTGCCATCATTAGAACTTATTCATTTTTATTTTAGGTTTGAGTCGGATGCAACTTCAGGAAAAACTCTGATTCCATCAAACCTTAGTTCAATATCATTTTTATATAAAACAGTAAAGATCAAAAAGCCATCTTCATCGTAAAATTCCCAGTTACCATCTTTTAATCCTCCGACATATTTTCCTTTTTGCTTCAATTTTCCATTGGGATAATAAAACTGTTGAAGACCATCAGGTGTACCATCAATAAATTTTCCTACAAAACGAAGCGTATTTGTTTCGGTATAATAATGTTTCCATTCACCATCCCGATTATTCGCTTTATAGGTTCCTTCTTCTTTATATTCGGGTAATTCCAGCATCCAGGGTCCTTCTTTTAATCCATCCAGGTACTCTCCTTTTGTAATTACTTTTCCGCTATCACTGTATTCGGTCATTAAACCATCCTGAAGATTGTTTCTGTAATTCTCTTCACGCAGTATATTTCCTGATTCATAATACCATTTCCATGGGCCTTGTGCCTTGCCCTTTTTATCATACTTCCCCTTTTGTTCGATTTTTTCATTTGAAAAATAAAATGTCCAATCATCCACCCGTTTTCCATTCAAATAATTTCCTTTTGATTTAATTACGTTATTCGGGTAGTATTCTTTCCAGGGCCCTTGTTTTAGACCTGCTGTATCAAATACTCCTTCACCGGTAAGAACACCATCCACATATATTTTGGCATTTAATATTTTGCCATCCTCTGCATACTCCGTTTGAATTCCCTCTGCTACGCCATCTCTGTAAGTAGCTGTATAACGAACTGCTCCACTTTCATAATAGCCTGTCTTCAAATCAAGCTTTGCCAACTCCGGTGCATTCTTTTGTAAAACACCATTGATATATTTTGTTGTATTTAGTAAACTTCCCTTGGGCGAATACTCTTTTAAGTAACCGCTCATTTTATCGTCTGTATAGGTTACTTCGTTTTTTACGATACCAGTAGGATAAAATTCTTTCCACATTCCTTGCTTCCAGCCATTTTTATCTCTTCTGTTAATCATCTCGGCCTTTTCCACAAAACCCATTTTATATTGTGTTAATGTAATAATGAGTCCGTCTGGATCGGAATATTCAAAACCTTGTCCTTGTTCTTTACCAGCTACAAAAGGGATCGTTTCTTTTACTTTCCCATCTTTGTAATAACTTGTTGTAACACCTTCTTTCACATCATTTAAATAATTTTCTGTAAGGATCAGTGATCCGTCTTTTGTATCAAACGTTTTTTTTAATCCGTTTTTTTTACCTTCTTTGTAATTATATTCAAAAGCCAGTTTCCCTTGATCGGTGTAAAATTTCCAAAGGCTATCCAATTTAAAATCTTTACGATTTCCCTCGGATTTTATAAAACCGCTTAATGAATATGTTTTCCAATATCCATCAGGTTTACCATTTCGCATGGTACCCTCACTGGAAAGTTTTCCATTATCATAATAAAATTTATTATAACCATTCATACCTATTTCAGGCTGTTGGGCAAATACAGAAAAAGGGATAAATAAAAAAAGAATTCTTAGAAAGTAACGCATAGCTTTATTTTATAGCAAGGTAAAATTAAACATTTTCAACAGGTTTTACAACCAAATACGAACCTGATTTTCAGCCCTCGTTATTGAGTATTGGATGAAAATGTTGAGACCGCTATAATCTGGATTTTACGCTCCACGGCTGCTGCCGGACTGTATACTGAGTTTTTCGTATCGTAATAATCATCACTTACGTTGGGCCGTGCCTTTAATTCCCCAACATCCTCATCTTTAAAAATAATACTACCGTCTTCGGGGTTTGTATTGTTCACATACTTCACAAAAACGCTATCCTGATATTGCATAAAATAATTGCGCAGAC
>DAORKB010000053.1:0-16977 GCA_035439365.1 Bacteroidia bacterium | reverse complement strand
AAAAAACGGGTTTAAAAAAGATATCCATGAAAAAACAGCTCTCTAAAGCCATGTGGACACTTTGTGTCATTGTTATTGCAAGTATGTGTGGAAAGGCTCAAGTAAGCCCTACAGTTCCGAACACGACAAAAGATCATTCAAAACAGGTAATAGGTTACATTAAAGACCTAAGGTTAATTGTGCTTTTATTTACGGTTTTGGATAATTCGCACAGGTAAATCTCTTCCTGCATTAAGTGACGTCTGTCCTGTTTGATAAGTCACTTTTTGTGGCGAAGAGATTTTTTTTACTACCTTTATAAAACCATTAGCTCTATTTATGAGGTCACTATCGCCTAAATTTCACGAGGCAGTATATATAATTGCAGTAGCTTTGCTGTTAATCAGTTTGCCTGTTGCAAAATTCATGATGAGTGTATCTCAGATCATACTCATTGTAAACTGGTTATGGGAGGGTGATCTAAAGAATAAATTCAGAGCATTTATTCAGAATAAACCGGCACTCATTTTAAGTTCGCTTTTATTATTGCATGCGTTTGGTTTATTTTATACATCCGATCTAAACTATGGTTTGAATGACATACGCATCAAATTACCGTTAGCACTATTGCCATTAATTTTTTCGACCTCCAAGCCCATTTCAACAAAAACTTTTCAAACCATTTTGCAACTATTCCTGGGTTCCATGTTTGTTGCATCGATGATCAGCATTTTGATTTTGACAGATATTGGTATCCACAGGAAAGTGGTTGATATCCGGGATATTTCTATTTTTATTTCTCACATTCGTTTTGGATTATTAATCAGTGTAAGCATTTTTGTTGCGGTTTATCTCATCACACAAAGTAGTAAAGGTGTGCTTAAAGTCATTTATACGATCTACATCTTTTGGCAACTTGTGTTTTTAGTTATACTGGAATCGATAACCGGATTGTCGGCTTTGTTTGCTGCGCTATTGGCCATTGTGTTTGTAAAAGGGGTTTTGCCGTCGGGTAGCCTATTTAAGTGGGTAAGAATATCATTGGTTGTTTTTTTACTGTGTTTGATTATTTACTTTTGCAAAAATTTTACTGGTCAGCAAAAAGCAGAGACACCAAAAAAGTATACATTGCTAGAAAAAACGGTGCAGGGAAACCTTTATCAGCATGATACCACGAATCACCAAACAGAAAATGGATATTTGATTTTTATTAATTATTGTGACAAAGAAATGCAAGAGGCCTGGGAAGAGATAAGTAAGATCAAGTATCAAGGGAATGATTTAAAAGGAAATTTATTGAGCTCGACATTGATTCGGTTCTTAACCTCCAAAGGGTTAAATAAAGATGCAGCTGCTGTAAAAACGTTAACACCGGAAGAAATTAGTGCTATTGAACATGGCGAACCAAATGTGAACTATCAGCATATTTCCAGTTTACAGGGTAGGATACATGAAATTTTATGGGAAATAGAAGTTTATAAAAAAACAGGAGATCCGAATGGACATTCCGTGACGCAACGATTCGAGTATTGGAAAGCAGCCATTCATATAATTAGAAACAATTTGTTGTTTGGGGTGGGAACAGGAGATGTAAAAGTAGCTTTTGAGAAGGAGTATATAAATTCACATTCCGTGCTTGAGCAACGCTGGCGCCTTCGCGCCCACAATCAGTATTTATCCATTGCTATAGGTATGGGATTGGTTGGTTTGATTTGGTTTTTATTCACATTGTTTTATCCTCTGCTTAAATTAAACATGCATGCTAATTTTTTATATGTTTCTTTCTTTGCAATAGCGATTATTTCGTTTTTGACCGAGGATACGTTGGAGACACAAGCAGGTGTAACTTTTTTTGCTGCATTCAATTCTTATTTCCTTTTTTTACAACCTCCACAAAAAAGTGACGAGTGAAAATTCTTGAGATAAATACAGAGAAAACCTGGAGAGGAGGTGAACGTCAAACCTGCTATAATATAGAGGGTATGCTAAAGCAAGGAATGGAGGTTTCTTTACTTTGCCGAAGGGGCTATCCGCTTTCCAAAAAAGCAGGAGCATATAAAATTTATATTCACGAAGTAAAAGGTCCTCTGCAAAGTATTTTATATTTAATAAAAAGAGGAAAACGTTATGATATTATTCATACGCAAACGGCAAAAGCTCAATTTTATGCCGTAATTACAAAATGGATCCATCGTCGTCCTGTTGTGTATACCCGACGCGTAGATTTTGTACCAAAAGGTAAGTGGACCTGGTTAAAATATCAGTTTACCGATCGTGTAGTGGCCATATCAAACGCTATAAAAAATATCCTTACCAATTTTAATGTAAAGGATGTTGCGATTATCAGTGACGCTGTAGCAGCTAAAACACTTCATAAAAAAAGAGTGGAAGAACTATTTCTGAATAATCATTGGTATGGAAAAAAAATAATTGCTACAACCGCTGCATTTGTACCACATAAAGATCCGATAACGATGGTAAAAGCTATCGGTGCCCTTTATAAGATACGGCAAGACTTTGTTTTCCTTCATTTTGGAACAGGTCCGCTTGCACCGCAGGTTTTACAGGAAATTAATAGGTTAGACATTTCAGGTTGTTACAAGGTGATGGGATTCGTAGAAGACATCGAAGATTTTTTTTCAGTGTTTGATGTATTCGCTATGAGCTCGGAAGAAGAAGGTTTGGGAAGTAGTGTGCTGGATGCTTTTATTTACAAAGTTCCTGCGGCTACTACGGACGCCGGTGGGTTAAAAGAAATAATGCATGAAAGGGGATTGCTTTGTCATGTAAAAGATGCAGAGCAGTTGGCGAAAAACATTGATCAATTATTGAATGATGAACAATTAAGAAAGCAATTGGTTGAAAAAGCTTACCAATATGTCATTCAGGAACATTCGGTAGAGAAGATTGCAGAGGGGTATAAGACACTGTTCACAGGGTTATTAGGAAAATAGAACAGTTTAAGTGAAAATGTGTGTGCTTTAATTGAAGATTATCTAACTATTAAACCTTGGAGGTTTTTCAATTTACTTTGAAATACTATCTTTTCTCCTGCAACGCTTTCAACTTAGCATATTTCATATACGTAGCCTTTGCAGAAATTTTGCAAACAATAAACCCATAGTATCCATCCAGAAAACCTAATTTAAAAATATAGTCACGTAAAAATTTAATAGCGGGGCTAATTATCAAATGAAATGCATGGGCTTTTTTGCCTTTGGCAAATAATGATTTCGAAGAAATGGTTGTAAAATAATCAACTTGTTTCAGATGCTGTTCAATCGTATAAAAACTATAATGCAGAATGTCACCTTTAATATGAGCAGTGTCACCATCTCCCGTATGAAGTTCATATTTATCATGAGGATTAATACCGGTCCAATGACCTTTTCGCGAGTCCCACAATCGTAATTTTTTATCCGGGTACCAGCCGCAATGGTTGATCCACTTGCCGCAATAATTGGTAAGACGATTCATATAATACCCATCTTTTTTCCAATTGCCTTTTACTTGTAAAATGGATTTTTTTAATTGGTCATCGAGTGCTTCATCCGCATCCAATGAAAGAATATGTGGGAACTTAGCCTGTGTGATGGCCCAGTTCTTTTGCTGGATATGTCCTTCAAAGGCATGTTGAATAAACCGTGCTCCTTTTGATTTGCAAATTTCTTCTGTTTTATCAGTTGAAAAAGAATCAACTACCACCACATCATCTGCAATTCCGATGAGTGAATCCAGACAACGTCCGATGTTTTTTTCTTCGTTGAAGGTAATGATGACAGCAGAAATAAGAATCATTTCTATAAATGGATCTGGTATAAATTAAATATTACTCCTGAAAATAAACACGTTTCACTCTTCTTGAAACATTTGTTAATACTTCATACGGAATCGTTCCCACGTCTTTTGCAATTTCAGTGATCGGGTTTTCATTACCGAATACAATTACCTCATCATTTTCACTGGCCGAAATATTGGTGATGTCGATCATACACATATCCATGCAAACATTACCTACAATCGGTGCAATTTTTCCTTTCACAATCATTTTCCCTTTTCCATTGCTTAGTTTTCTGCTAAGTCCATCGGCATAGCCAATTGGCACGGTAGCTATTTGCATATCAAAGGTAGCAACACCTTTTCGGCTGTAACCAATGGTTTCGTTAGCGGGAATATTTTTTATCTGTGAAATACTTGTTTTTAATGTACTCACATTCTGAAGCTGTGTTTGTTCCGTTTTATCTGCACCAATTCCGTACAAACCAATACCGAGACGTACCATTTCAAATTGGGCATCTGGAAACCGGCTGATACCGGCTGAATTTAAAATGTGCTTGTAAATGGAATAAGTGAAATGTGTTTTGATTTGTTCACTCATCTTATTAAAACGTTTGATTTGTTGCCAGGTAAAATCATCATGTTCTGATTCATCGCTTGCTGCCAGATGAGAAAAGATGGATTTAATGTGGAGGTGCTTGTTGTTTTTTATTCGCACAATTAATTCATTGATATCATTTTCTTCAAAACCTAAACGATGCATACCTGTATCGAGTTTAATATGAATTAAAATCGGTTGTTGGTTGGGACGCTCACTTCGTTTTAATGTTTCCTCAAATAAATTCAACACACGAAAACTGTAAATTTCCGGTTCAAGATTATACAGGATCATGGCATCGTAACTTTGTTCTTCCGGATTCATCACCATAATCGGCATGGTAATTCCCGCCTTACGAAGTTCAATACCTTCATCGGCGTATGCAACGGCTAAATAATCAACCCGATGAAACTGAAGAATATTGGCAATTTCAAAGCTACCGCTACCATAAGAAAATGCTTTAACCATTGCCATGATTTTGGTATCTCCTTTTAGTTTGGAACGAAAATAATTTAAGTTGTGAACGATGGAATTCAGATTTATTTCCAGAACCGTTTCGTGTGCCTTTTGTTGAATAACTTTACTGATGGCCTCAAATCCAAATATACGTGCACCTTTTAATAAAATCGTTTCGTTATGAAAAAAAGAAGTGTTGAACGAGCTTAAAAAATTGGCAGTGGAAGGGAAGAAGCTTTTCTCAATATGGAACTGTGCCGCTTGTCCTGAAATACCTTCACCAATTCCAATAAGCCGGGATATACCCTTTCGTTCTATAAGATCTGCCACTTCTTTGTATAAGTCTTCGTTGGAATATCCACTCTGCAAAATATCCGAAAGGATAAGTGTTTTTTTAGGATGTTGTTTTTGCTGATTTAAAAAATCAAGTGCGATGTTCAATGAACCCAAATCGGAGTTGTAACTATCGTTGATAATGGAGCAATTGTTAATTCCTTCTTTTAGCTCCAGTCGCATGGCTACAGGACTTAAGAAACGCATGCGTTCTGCAATTAATGTGTTTTCATAACCGAGGTATAATAACATGGCCCAGCAATGAATTGCATTTTCAATACTCGCCTCATCGGTGAAAGGTATGCTAATTCGGATAAATGAATTTTTATAAATTCCTTGAATCTCGCTATCGGTATTGGTCTTCGTAATACGCCCGATTAACAAATCCGCACGCAATTTTTTTGACCAGGTAAACACAGCAACATCCTGAAAGTTTTTATCTGATAATGCTTCCTGTATCAGTGAATAGTCTTTTGAATAGATAATCACTTCGGCATTTGAAAATAACTGAACCTTTTCAAGTACTTTTTCTTTTTCACTTTTGAAATTTTCGGCGTGTGCTCTTCCAATATTTGTAATCAAACCAATAGTGGGTTGAATTATTTTTTCTAAGGCTCTCATTTCATTTGGTAAAGAAATGCCGGCTTCGAATATACCCAGGTCATGCTCTTTGTTTAGTTGCCATACCGAAAGTGGTACACCAACTTGTGAGTTGAAACTTTTGGGACTGCGAACAATATTTTTATCCTCACGCATTAACTGATACAACCATTCTTTTACGATGGTTTTTCCATTACTCCCGGTAATTCCGATAACAGGAATTTTAAATTGCGCACGGTGATGAGCGCATAGTTTTTGCAATGCTTCTAACGTATTAGTTGTCAGAATAAAGTTGGCTGCAGAAAATGATTCCAGGTGTTCTGGTAAGCGGCTCACCACAAAATTCCGAACACCTCGTTCATACAATTCATTTATATAGCTGTGTCCATCGTGACGTTCCCCTTTGATTGCAAAGAAAAGGGAGGTTTCAATATCACTCAGCTTACGGCTATCGATCAATAAATTTTTAACGATGGCTGTGTCAGATGCGCCTTTAAAGGTTCCATTTATAATGGAGGAAATAGTTGCTAAGGAATAATTCATTCTGGGTCAATAATTTTTTTTAACAGCATTATAACAACTCCTGCAGAGTGGTTCGTAATGGTTTGTTTCCCCTAACACAACCAGGGATGATTCTTCTACGGTACGATGCGAATAACTTGCAATATCTCCACATTTCATGCAAATAGCATGAACTTTTGTGACATGTTCGGCAATAGCCATTAAACCTGGGACAGGACCAAAAGGTTGTCCTAAATAATCCATATCCAAACCAGCTGCAATAACCCGAATGCCACTGGCAGCAAGCTGGTTGCAGACATTTATCAATTCGTGATCAAAAAATTGAGCTTCATCAATACCAACAACATCAACATCCGCAGCTAATAGCAGGATAGTGGAAGAGCTGGCAACAGGAGTGGAATGGATGGAATTACGATCGTGAGATACTACTTTTACTTCATCATAACGCGTATCAATGGCAGGTTTGAAAATTTCTATCTTTTGTTGCGCAAATTGTGCACGTTTTAGCCGGCGTATTAATTCCTCCGTCTTCCCCGAAAACATGCAGCCACAAATAACTTCGATCGTGCCTCTTTTTTGAACGGATGATAAGTTGTTTTCTATAAACATGTATAGTATTTCGCTTTTTTGACGTATTTTGGTGCATGTAAACCAATAGTAAAAATACGTAAAAAAGTAATAGCTGATAAGAACGGTATCGTGAAGGAAAATCCGTACAGCAAAAAACTGATTTATAGCATTAACATTCATGGATAGAAACACAATTAAAAAAGAAATCGTTGAGCTTGTTAGCAGTATAAAAGGTCAGTCCGATACGCTAGCAAATGAAAAATATCCCTCTCAGCTTGATCTGGAGCTTTTTCTTCACAAAGTAGAACGTCTTTATCAGAAAAGTATCGTTTTTCATCATTTAACCATGTTTGATGGTTTTGAGGAGGTAGATACACCCAAGGCGCCTGTTATTTCTTCAACTCCAGAGATTAAACAATCAGAAAAAGTAGTAGAAATTGTTAGCAATCCCATTGTTACGGAGCAAAAAAACACTCCTGTAATAGCAGAAGAGATTACGCCTCCGGTGCAAAAGGTAGAGCCAAAACCTATTGTTGACACAAAACAGGAACCGGTAAAGAATCAGAACAGGTTACCAGATTTGAAATCAACAATGGGTATCAATGATAAGTTCCAATTTACAAATGAGTTGTTTAAAGGCAGTATGCAGGAATTTAATATCGCCATTGAACAGTTGAATGCATCCGAGTCAATAGAGTCGGCGTTTAACTATTTAAAAAGTTTGTATCAATTATATGGTTGGGATGACGAGAATGAGACATTGAAACGTTTTTTGAATATTGTTGAAAGAAGATATAGTTAACAGGAAGTATACGCTTAATTTGAAACGGAAGATGACTAAGAACGTGTATATTTCCATCATCAGCATGCTTGTTTATTTTATTTGTAATGCTCAGGAAGCAGAACAATGGAGTAAGAGAGATTTTGCCAAAGAAATTGTTAAAACACTCGCTTCAGAGGAATTTCACGGAAGAGGATATGTTAATGACGGAGATAGTTTAGCTGCAGCATATATCGAAAGAACATTTGGTTTGATTGGATTAAGATCGTTTTCAGAAGAACAAAGAGCCCCGAAAAATTATAAACAAAAATTTAATTTTTCTGTAAATACGTTTCCTGGGAAAATAGGATTTAGTTTATCAGCAAAAGATAAAAAAACAAAAAAACAAATACTGATACAAAGTAGGCCTGGGATTGATATGCTTGTTGGTGCCGGTAGCCCTTCCATTAAAGGACAATTTGAGACGATACTGTTTGATTCAGCAGATGCAGTTTCGGCTGAAGTGTTTGAGAAATTCAGTAAAAAATTAAAAAAGCCAACTTCTACTTTTATTATTATTGATGACAGAGGAGTTACAGACAAAACAAAACTGGAGTTTTTTAAAAAGGTAAAGGGGAATTATTTCAAAACAATTGGAGTTATTGATTTTTCGAAGAAACTAACACATACGGTATCTCAGCGTGTAGAAAGCTACACAGAAATTAAGTTGCTAACTGATAGTTTCAATCTGGACTTCAAAACATTGAAAAAATGCAAAGTCTCTTTGGAAATTGAGAGTCAATTTGTACCAATACATGCAACTCAAAATGTAATAGGTTATGTAGAAGGGTCGCAATATCCGGATTCGTTTGTTGTATTTTCGGCACATTACGATCACCTCGGTCAAATGGGTAAAGATGTGTATTTTCCCGGAGCAAATGACAATGCAAGTGGTACTGCCATGCTGATTAATTTAGCACGGTATTATTCATTTCCCGGAAACAAACCTAAATATTCAATTGCTTTTATTGCCTTTGCGGGTGAAGAAGCCGGATTAATGGGATCCGTTTATTATACAAATCATCCGCTTTTTCCACTTGAAAAAATTCGCTTTTTATTTAACATGGATATCATGGGAACAGGAGATGAAGGAATAACAGTTGTAAATGGAACATTGTTTAAAAGTGAATATGATAAACTTGTAGCGATTAATAAAGAGCAAAATTTTTTAAAAGAAATAAAGATCAGAGGTAAGGCAGCAAATAGTGATCATTACCCATTTTCGGAAAAAGGAGTGAAGGCTTTTTTTATTTATTCAATGGGTGGGATAAAAGCATATCATGATGTATATGACAAAGCAGAAACATTACCTTTAACAAAGTTTGATGAACTATTTAAATTGATTGTGCATTTTTCGGATTATCTGCAGCATATTCCGGGAGCAGCAGCAACTTATTAATTATTGACACGTAAATGAAATTGTATATTGTCCCAACACCGATCGGAAACCTCGAAGACATAACACTTCGGGCCATACGTGTGTTGAAGGAAGTTGATTTGATATTGGCAGAAGATACGCGTAAGTCAGGTATTTTATTAAAGCATTTGAACATTGATAAAAAAATGTTTGCACATCATCAGCACAATGAACACAAAACCGTTACGATGATTTCGGAACGAATTGCCAGTGGTGAAAAAATTGCATTGATTACAGATGCAGGCACACCGGGTATTTCAGATCCTGGGTTTTTACTGATCAGGGAATGCATTGCAAATGGAGTTGAGGTAGAATGTTTGCCTGGAGCCACAGCATTTGTTCCGGCACTTGTGAACTCCGGGTTGCCATGTGATTCATTTTGTTTTGAAGGATTTTTACCTCAGAAAAAAGGCAGACAAACAAAAATCAAATCGTTGATTCATGAACCCCGAACCATTGTTTTATATGAATCGCCTCACCGTTTGGTAAAGGCATTGGAACAGCTCATTGAATTTTTAGGGCCTCACCGACACGCTTCTGTTTCAAGGGAACTGACAAAGCTATTCGAAGAAAATAAAAGAGGTACGTTACAAGAACTGCTTGACTATTTTAAAACAAAAACTGTGAAAGGAGAAATTGTAATGGTGATTGAAGGGAATAAAAATAAACGAGAAGAAAGTGCGGATGAAGAGGAAACTATAGCTTAATCGTTATTTTGAAGGATCATGAGTAAAAAAAACAGGCATAAAAAGAGCAAGAATCATAAAATTGGAGCACCTCCCGGTACAGTTATCTATAGTGGTGAAGAACAAACGGGAAGAGTAAAAATTACGTTGATCGAATACAACGAAACGGAGTTTGTAGAAAAAGATTTTTATGATTTATCGGAGTGTCTTCAAAGCATAGATAGCAAATTGGTGAGATGGATGAACGTAGATGGTGTTCATAAGACGGAACTGATTGAGGCAATTGGAAAGCAGTTTAATATTCACCCATTAACACTGGAAGATATTGTTAATACTAACCAACGTGCAAAGTTTGAAGACTACGACAATTATGTGGTGGCAATGATGAAGATGATTGACTACGCAAATGAGGAGTTGCGATCAGAACAACTGTCGGTTGTTTTATTAAATGGAGTTGTTATTTCCTTCCAGGAGCCCAATGGAGGAGATGCCTTTGATTTGATTCGTACACGTATTCGTCAGGGAAAGGGGCGGATACGAAAAATGGGAGCCGATTATTTAGCATATGCATTAATTGATGCTGTGGTAGACTGTTATTTTACTATTTTGGAAAAAATAGGTGATAAAATAGAGGTGCTGGAAGATGGGTTGATAACAGATCCTGATAAAACCACAGTAGAACAATTACACAATATGAAACGTGAAATGATATTTGTTCGTAAAGCGGTTTGGCCAATGCGTGAGCTTATTAGTAACATGCAACGTTGTGAGAACGAATTGATAAAAGAAAGCACAGATATTTATTTGCGAGATGTCCATGACCATGCCATCCGTGTAATCGATACGATTGAAACCTATCGTGATTTGTTATCCGGAATGATGGATGTTTATTTATCAAGTGTGAGCAACAAGATGAATGAAGTGATGAAGATCCTGACTATTATCACAACAATTTTTGTCCCTGTTACCTTTATTGCCGGTGTATACGGGATGAATTTTGATTACATGCCCGAACTACACTCTAAATGGGGCTACCCGGCAGTTTGGTTTGTAATGCTTTTAATCATTGCGCTATTAGTTACGTATTTTAAAAGGAAAAAATGGTTGTAAGGACCTTAAGTAGTCATTAAAATCTTATCAGGTTGAAGAAAAAACTATTCATGATACAGCAGTATGTCAACTATCGTTTGCATGCAAAAACAACACATGGAACCCACTCTCCGTTTGTGTATGACTTATTAAAAAAAGTAATTTATAATCCGCATTCATTTTATGCATATCAGGAGATTGAGGCCCGCCGGGAAGAATTATTGCAATCAAAAGAATGTATTACCTGCTTGGATTTGGGAGCAGGTAGTTCTGGAGAAAATCAATGTACAAGAACCGTTCGAAGCATAACCAAAAGATCTGTAAAACCGGCTAAGTATGGGCAATTGCTATTTCGGCTGATAAATTATTTTCAGACCAAAAATGCGTTGGAGTTAGGAACATCGTTGGGCATTACAACATGCTATTTATGTGCAGCGCATTCGGATTGTCAGGTTACTACGATAGAGGGTTGTGCAGAAGCTGCCCTCGTAGCTCAAAAGAACTGGCAGCGTTTGGGGTATAAAAATGCAACACAGCATATAGGAAATTTTGATGACGAATTACCGACGGTATTAAAAGAAATGAAAAACCTTGATTTTGTTTTTTTTGATGGAAACCACCGTAAAGATCCAACCTTGAATTATTTCAATCAATGCATGGAAAAGCGACATGAGAAAAGTGTATTTGTAATTGATGATATATACTGGTCGCCCGAAATGAAAGAAGCCTGGGATATTATAAAAGCCGATGAACGTGTAACTGTTACCATTGATTTGTTTTATGTAGGACTTGTTTTTTTTAGAAAAGGGCAAGCGAAAGAGGATTTTGTGATTAAGTATTGATCCTTCCAGGATCAGTCCATGGTCATATAATTCCTAAATAAAAACACAACTCGTTAAAAACATCAAAAGTTTTTATTAGGTTTGTATAACCTAATGAATACGGTATTTACAATGAAAGAGGGTCTTTATTTTCACGAAAAACAATACATCGGCTACAACAAATGGTCGATATTGTGGCGCAGTGTACTGGCTATTTTTTGTTTTTTGCTGTATTACTGGAGTGAAAATCCTAAACCTGTTGATGTTTCTGGTATTGCCATTCCCTCATCTCCTGTTGGTGAAGACTCCGGGCAATTGTTTTTTTTGATGGGCATCATCATCATGTGTCTTTCCCTTATTTTGATCTTTGTTTTACATATCGAGACAAAAATTGAAAATAATAACCTGATTCTGGATGGTTTATGGACCTCTCGAAAGGTAAAAATTGACCTTACAAACATTGTAGAGGTAAAAAAGGTGCGTTATAGCAAGTATTTTTTGAACCGACCGGTTTATAACCTGCATTTTAAAAATAAGATCCGTTTTTTTACACAAGGCAACGATGCAGTCGAACTAACCGATAAAGATGGCTTGAAATACCGCATAGGCAGCCAAAAGGCAGACGAATTTTATAAGGCCGTAAAAGAGGTATTGGTTTATAACAATGTGTAGATAATTTTTCCGTTATTCCTGCAACGTTGTACAGGTTCCATCGTACAACCCATCATTATTCTGGTTTTCGAGAGGCCTTCGAACAATTTTCCAAAGGCATTATCTTTGCAAACCGTCTCTTAAGTATAATATCAAAAATTGGTTAATTATGGGAAGCATGGTAAACACAAACCCGGTTACGGTTCAGAAAGAAATGATCAGCGGGTTCAGATTTCCGGACAAGGAAGTATTAACATCGAAAGATGACATGAAAATACGTTTAGGAGATCTGGAGCGAGCGTTGAAATTAGGTAATTTAGAACATAATAAAATCAAGATTGTATTTGAAGATACAGATGGTATTAAACAAGTGGAAACAACCGTTTGGGGAGTAACCGATAAACGGGTTATTCTGAAACAAGGAATTATGATACCAATACATCGCATTTATGAAATACGATAGCGATTGCTAATAATAAGTTAAAAATAGCCCGTACATGCGGGCTATTTCTTTATCTTTACTTTATAACTTTGCTAAATTGAAATAAAGTTTAAGATATATGAAATTCTCCTGCCGACTGACCTTGTTGATTGTCTCCATGCTTGCAGTTTTTACTGCAACTGCACAAATTGTAAAACCTGCAACCTTTAAATTCAGCAGTAAAAAAATAAGTGATTGTGAATACGAATTGCAATTCACAGGAACCATTCAGGACCATTGGCATGTATATTCATTAAATCAAACGGCAGAAGACGGCCCACTCCCTTCGAACTTAATTTTTGAAAAATCCAAAGAATATCAACTGATCGGTAAACCAACTGAAGGTGCACCTATAAAAGCGCATGATAAGGTGTTTGATTTGGATGTCGCTTATTTTGAAAAAACAGTTACGTTCAAACAAAAAATAAAATTGCTTACCGATAAACCGGTTACGATTAAAGGGAACCTGGAGTATCAAGCATGTACAGAAGTTAATTGTGTATTTGAAACAGATAATCCTTATGAGTTTAAATTAACAGGAACTTCCACTTGTTTAGCATCCAGCTCTTCTGCAATGCCTGCTGATAAAACAAGTAAACCAGGTGATGCAAATGCAGCAGTTTGTGAATGTGACTCGAATGCAATCTATGAATTATGGGGTGCAAAAAAGAAAGAGACAGATACACCGACAGAAGCAACCGGTGAAACGGTGGCAACAGCTACACCAACTGAAAGCACAGCAGCATCTTCTCCTGTTGAAGATAATAGTGGGTACTTGGGCTTAATCATCAAAGGATTTATTGGAGGATTAGCAGCATTGCTTACGCCTTGCGTGTTCCCGATGATACCACTTACGGTTAGTTTTTTCCTGAAACAAAGTAAAACAAGATCACAAGGAATCAAAAATGCATTGCTTTATGGTATATCGATTATTGTAATTTATATAAGTCTGGGTTTTGGTGTTTCCCTTATTTTTGGATCGGATGCATTGAATGACCTCTCCACAACTGTTAGTTTCAACCTCTTTTTCTTTGTCTTACTCATGATTTTTGCAGCTTCTTTCTTAGGAGCCTTCGAAATCGTATTACCATCTAAGCTGGTAAATAAAATTGATGCACAGAGCGACAGGGGCGGACTTGCCGGAATTTTCTTTATGGCTATGACGTTAGCTGTGGTTTCTTTCTCCTGTACAGCTCCTGTGGTAGGCTCATTGCTTGTGGATGCTGCCGTAAACGGAGGGGTAAAAGGGCCATTATGCGGAATGTTTGGTTTTGCCTTCGCTTTAGCATTGCCTTTTGCTTTATTTGCTTTGTTCCCAACCTGGCTAAATCAATTACCAAAATCAGGCGGTTGGTTGAATTCAGTAAAAGTATTTTTGGGCTTTCTGGAGCTGGCATTTGCATTAAAGTTTGCTTCCAATGCCGATTTGGTTGTTCAGGCTCATATCATTACCCGTGAAATTTTTATTGCGTTGTGGATCGTGATTTTTGGATTACTGGGCATGTATTTAATTGGTTTGTTTAAATTATCACATGATAGCGATTTAAAACATGTTTCTGTAACCCGCTTGCTTGTTGCTATTCTCTCGTTTGCATTTACATTTTATATGATCCCGGGTTTATGGGGTGCACCTTTAAAACTTATTAATGGCTTTACACCACCTGACTTTTATACGGAGTCGCCAGGCGTTTTTGGTAAAAATACGGCACCAGTACAATCCAAGGAAGCATCTGACCATAAAGGAGAGGGATGCCCTAATCAATTACCTTGTTTTCACGATTATGATGAAGCACTTGCCTATGCTAAAAAGGTACACAAACCTTTGTTGATCGATTTTACCGGGTGGGCCTGCAATAACTGTCGTAAGATGGAATCTCAGGTATGGACAGATCCGAACGTAGATAAACGTCTTAGAAATGACGTGGTATTGGTGTCTTTATATGTGGATGATAAAACGGAGTTGCCGTTAGAGAAGCAAGGAACAAAACAACTTGGTGACCGCAATTATAAGATTAAAACCATTGGTAACAAGTGGAGTTTTATGCAGGCTGAGCGTTATAAAACCAATTCCCAACCTCAATATATATTGGTAGATAATAATGAAGTGATGTTAACAAATCGAACAACCAGTTATGATCCTTCCGTGCAACTTTATATCAATTGGTTGGATGAAGGTATTAAAGAATTTAAGAACAGGAAATAAGGTGAGTAACCTGTAAGGTTATAAAACAAAAGGACCGCTACATCAGCGGTCCTTTTTATTTATAGATTGTAATTTGATTAATCATCTGTAGGTTCAGCAGCTTTGATAAATCCTGCTTTCTTTGGTTTGATCTTTTTGATGAAGAGTACGTTGATTAATTCATCTTCATATGTTACCACCGTTTTTGACATTCCATTACTAATGGTAATTGGAAACTCGTAACGCAATTTCATTTTAAGTAATTCGTATGTTCCATCCTCCAATTTGCGGTACATGCCTATTACTTTCCCTTCTTTTACTTCGCATTTTCCATTGTAACACTCTGCTTCACTGCCATTTCTAACTGTAATGATCACATCTGTATAAACACCATCTGCAACATCATCCGCACCTCGGTTTTCAAATTTTTGAGCCCATTTCAAATAACAGTTTGTTTCGGGGTCGCCAACTTTTGCTTCACCTGTTTTGAATTCCGACTGCGCGTTAACCAAACCTGATATTGCGAACACAAGTAATAAAGTAGTAATTGTCTTTTTCATATCTTAATTAAAATATAACATGGGGTATTAAAAATATCCCATAAATGTAGAAAAATTCGGTGGAATTTCAAATGTTGGGCCAAAATTAGGTCAATTTTTGGTAATTTAAGGCCTGCTACAGTAGTAAAGGGGGCAAATACAGAAAACTTATTTTATACTACAGAAAGAAATTAGAGCAGGTAGTAACATGATAAAAGCTAAAAAAATATCTGTGTTTAATTTTGGTAATGGTTTCAGTGTCGTGGCTTCAGGCATGTATTATTTTTTCGGCAAAGGATAAGAATGGGATTGTTTGGGCCGTATTGCAAAATTTTTTGAAAGATACTGCAAAATATAAACTGGCAGAGCGTGTATTGAGTCATATGCAAGGCGTTTTTGATAGTAAGGCGAATGTGAAATTTGAATTGAATGGTTATGAAAATGCTAATTCTGTTATTGTTTCAGGCTTAAGTACGTAATATACTTTATTTTCTGATTCAAAAAGATGAAAAAGGATAGGAGAATTTAAGATACCACCAGATACATATGACTATGAATTTTTTGTAGATGGGAAGATAGTTCTGGATCCCAGGAATATTGTAAAGGAAAATGGTCGTGAATTGAATCGTATTGTAGTAAAAGAATAATTTCCTGTTATTCCATCACGGTCATTTGCAATAAAAAATGGCCAATAAAAAAATTCTTCATTACTTTTTTAATAATACTTGTCCGCGAGCACGTTTATTTTTACGATCCTAAACTTTGTTATGCTCGTAAAAACTTATGGAAGCGCCGTGTATGGCATCAATGCAACAACGGTTACAGTAGAAACCAATATCAATCCCGGTGTGTTTTTTTCAATGGTAGGTTTACCGGATAGTGCCGTAAAGGAAAGTCAGCATAGAATAGATGCCGCCTTAAAAAACAACGGTTACAAAATTCCAGGAAAACACATTATCATCAACCTTGCTCCGGCAGATATCCGCAAGGAAGGTTCAGCCTATGACCTCACGATTGCTGTTGGCATCCTGGCTGCATCCGGACAAATTCAGCCGGATAAAGTAAGCGATTATTTAATTATGGGCGAATTATCACTCGATGGTAGTTTACAATCCATTAAAGGAATATTACCCATTGCGATTAAAGCCAAAGAAGAAAAATTTAAAGGCATCATTCTTCCGAAACAAAATGCACCTGAAGCGGCCATTGTTAGCGGACTGGAAGTGTACGGTGTTGAAACCATTGCAGAAGTGATTGATTTTTTTGATGGCAAAGCAGATCTGCAACCGCTTGTGATGGATACACGCAATGATTTTTTTTCCAAGATCAATGAAACGGATGTCGACTTTTCGGATGTAAAAGGTCAGGAAAATATTAAGCGTGCACTTGAAATTGCAGCTGCCGGTGGGCACAATGTGATTTTAATTGGACCACCTGGTGCCGGAAAAACCATGTT
>DAORKB010000052.1:0-17166 GCA_035439365.1 Bacteroidia bacterium | reverse complement strand
TTCATCTCTGCAAATTGATTCTCCAGTTCAGCAGCTTTTATTCCATCAGCATCGCTAAAGTCAGGTTTGGCATAAATTGCATCTTTTTGTTGCATGACATCCCATAACTTTTTGTTTCCCATCATTACAGTCTGTAAAACCGGGAATGCATCAAAAGCAAAGTGATTTTGACTAAGTACACTCAAACGTTCACCGGGTGTGATAGAAACTTGTCCGGTTGTGGCTTCGATTTCACCGGATAAAATCTTCATAAATGTTGATTTTCCGGCACCATTTGCACCAATAACACCATAACAATTGCCAGGTGTAAACTTTATACTTACTTCATCAAAAAGAACACGTTTACCGTATCTTAATGAGAGATTGGATACTGAGATCATTGATTTTTATTTTTGAGAATGCAAAAGTAGCGATTTTAAAGGACTTTCACAATCAATAGAGTTTGTTGAAATAAAAAACGATAATGGTTTCTATAACCATTATCGTTTAAAGTACTTTGTTTCAGAGCGAGTGCGAGAGTGAGACGCGCTGCCGCTACAGTTATTTGAGGTAAAATATAGTGTGAGTCTGGATCGCTGTCGCTCTCGACACTCACACTATATTTTAATGTCCCCCACCATCTACCTCACCATCCGCTAACGGGATAGTTTGAGGAACGAAATCTCTTTCTTTACCAGGCTTGCTATAATCATAAGGCCAACGGTGAACAACTGGTAATGGACCAGGCCAGTTTCCGTGTGTATTTGCCATTGGTGTTGTCCACTCCAATGTGTTTGCTCCCCAAGGATTTTGTTCTGACTTAGGACCGCGGAACATGGAATAGAAGAAGTTGAATAAGAACAAGATTTGTGCACATGCTCCTAGAATAGCGAAGCAAGTAACCAATACGTTGATGTCAACAAGGTTATCGAACATTGGGAATGCACTGTTTGAGTAGTAACGACGTGGTACGCCGGCTAATCCTAAAAAGTGCATTGGGAAGAATACACCATAAGCCGAAACAAATGTTAACCAAAAGTGTAAATAACCAAGTTTTTTATTCATTTGGCGCAGGAACATTTTTGGGAACCAGTGGTAAACACCTGCAAGCATCCCCAGGATTGCTGACACACCCATTACAATATGGAAGTGGGCAACAACAAAATACGTATCATGTACCTGAATATCCAATGCAGAATCGGCAAGAATAATACCTGTTAAACCTCCAGAGATGAAAGTAGAAACCAACCCTATTGCAAACAACATGGCCGGCGTAAATTGAATATTTCCTTTCCAAAGCGTAGTAATGTAGTTAAATGCTTTTACTGCGGATGGAATCGCAATCAATAATGTTGTGAATACGAATACCGAACCTAAGAACGGGTTCATACCGGTAATGAACATGTGGTGACCCCAAACGATGAAAGAAAGGAAACCAATAGCCATGATAGATCCGATCATTGCACGGTAACCGAAAATTGGTTTGCGGGCATTTACCGAGATAATTTCGGATGTTAAACCAAGAGCAGGTAAAATGATGATGTATACCTCCGGGTGACCAAGGAACCAGAATAAATGCTGGTATAAAATCGGGCTACCACCGGTTTGCTCTAAAGCTTGTCCGCCAATATAAATATCGGATAAGTAGAAAGAGGTTCCAAAACTACGATCGAAGATCAATAATAAAGCTGCAGAAAGTAATACAGGGAAAGAAAGTACCCCAAGAATTGCCGTGATAAAGAATGCCCAGATGGTTAATGGTAAACGGGTCATGGTCATTCCTTTTGTTCTTAGGTTAAGAATCGTAACGATGTAGTTCAAACCACCCAACAAAGAAGAAACGATGAAGAAGGTCATAGATACCAACCAAAGTGTCATCCCTAATTTAGAACCTTCCATCGCTTGTGGTAATGCACTTAATGGAGGGTAAACTGTCCAACCACCGGATGCAGGGCCTGTTTCAATGAAGAAGGCAGAGATCATTACGATGCTGGAAAGGAAGAAGAACCAATAAGACAGCATGTTTAAGAATCCAGAGGCCATATCACGTGCTCCGATTTGGTATGGAATTAATAAGTTACTGAATGTTCCACTCAATCCACCTGTTAAAACCATAAATACCATCACCGTACCGTGGATGGTTACAAGGGCCATATACATACCTGGATCTAAAATACCATCTTTACCCCATTTGTCGCCCAAAAGGAAATTGATGAATGCAAATTTTTCTCCAGGCCAAGCTAATTGTAAACGGAATAAGATAGACATCAACATCGCTAGTACGGCCATAATCACAGCAGTTATCAAAAACTGGCGTGAAATGGTTTTGTGATCCATACTAAAGATATATTTGGATACAAATGATTCTTCATGATGGTGATCATCGTGATGACCGTGTGATAAATCGTGATGTTCGTGGTGATGACCGTGACCGTGATTCTCCATTGACATATATTAAATTTATTGAAATTTTATAGTTTAAATACTGATGTTTCTATTTGTGTTCTCCTTCTTTTGGTGCGTCTGGTGCTTTGTTTTCAGCAACAGGAGCTGCAGCAGTAGCTTTTGCGTCTGCAGCAGGTGCAAAGAATGGTTTTTTTGATGCCAACCATTTTTCGTAATCTTCCGGTGAATCAACAATAATTGTCATTTGCATGTTATAGTGGCTGTTTCCACAAATTTTGTTGCACAATAACACGTAATCAAATTCATAAGGTTTTTCTCCTTTTTCTTTTCTTATTTCATTGATACCAGCTACTAATTTAATCACCTCAGGTCTCTTACGCATTTCGGCTGTTGTGATGGTTGGTGTAAAGTGGAACATCGTTACACTTCCTGGTACACAATTCATTTGCGCTCTGAAATGTGGGAAATAGGCACTGTGAATAACGTCGCGTGAGCGGAACTTAAATTCTACTTCTTTACCAACCGGGATATGTAATTCGTTTTTTACAACAATGTCATCAGCTCCTTCTTTGCTTAATGAGTCCAAACCTAAATCATTTGTACCGGTGATTAATTTGTAATTTGCTTCACCTAATTTATTGTCCTTACCTGCATAGCGGCCTGTCCAATCGAATTGTTTTGCATATAGTTCAACCACCATTGAATTGGAATCAGGTTCTGCAGTTATGTTGTTCCAGGTTTTGATACCATAAATAACAATGAATGCGAGAACGATTGCTGGAATAACTGTCCAAACCAACTCCAGTTTATTGTTGTGAGGAAAGTAGGTAGCCGTATTGTCCTTTTTTCCGTAATATTTGAAAGCGAATGTGAAAAGTAAAATATGGGTAAGTGTAAAAACAATCCAAATGATGGCCATGTTAACATCAAATAGCCAATCAAGGTCTTCTCCATGCTTAGAAGCAGAAATTGGTAATAATTTGCTTCCATAGCTTTTTAAGTTATAGATAACGAAAAGAAACAATGCAAACAAGAATGTTAACATGATTCGTGACATAAGGCGATTATCTTTTTCAGTAATCTCTTCCTGCTTTTTTCCCTTTAAACTTGAAGCAAGTTCAAATACTCTTACCAGATAGCCAATTGCGAGAACAGTTAAAATTATGGCAACGTAAACTAAAAACTTTATCATAGTATATTGAATTGTTAATTCGTTATTGTAATGCGTACTATTTTTTTAATATTAATAATGATGGTGAATACTTTCATCCAAGTATGGATGTTTTTGAATCATTAAAGGTCTCTTTGCTAATGATCTGTGAACAACAAATAAAAGTAATCCTAAGAATCCTAAAGCCATTCCAATTTCTATCCATCCCAGCTGATGGTGACCTTTTACAGTTGCAGGCATTACCATCATGTAAACATCCAGCCAGTGGCCAACAAAAATAATACATCCAACAAAAGTTAAGAAGAAATAATTACGTTTTGCATCACGGCTCATTAACAGGATCATTGGGAAAACAAAATTCATAAAGAATACGGTCCACATTAATCCCATGTAATGGAAATCGTGTAAACGTTCCTGGAAATAGATGATCTCTTCCGGAATATCGGTATACCAGATCAACATGAATTGGCAGAACCATAAATAACTCCATAAGAAACTTACTGCGAATACCCATTTTCCCAAGTCGTGGATATGGCTGTCATTTACTTGTTCTAAATATCCTCTGCGTTTTAGATAAAGTACGAATAAAATGATGGTGATCATTGCAGAAATCCACATACCGGCAAAAGAGTACCAGCCATACATGGTGCTAAACCAGTGGATATCTAATGACATCATCCAATCCCAGGCAGATGTTGAAGAAGTTACAGCAAAGAACACAAGGAACACAGCTGCTTTACCCATTTGTTTGAAGTGAATAGCAGTACCACCATGTAAATCCTGTTCAACAGAACGTTTAATAAAACCTCTTTGGAAAATTACCCAAACAACGAGGTAAACAATTGTTCTTAACCAAAAGAACCAAGTGGTAAAGTAGCCTTGTTTTCCGGCAATTACTTCATCATATAAAGGATTTGGTGTTTTACCATCTTCTAAAAATTCTTTATAAACCTCTGGATTCATCCAGTGGTATAAGTGATGCAAATGAAATTGACCGGCAAGTAAAACGATGAATATAACAACAGCACCAACCATTAAGTAAGATGAAACGGCTTCATATACTCTTTTTACAGCTACTGACCAGGCAACTTCAGCAACGTACTGAATAGCCATAAAAAATGTTGCTAATAAACCGATGCCAAGGAAAAACCAACCATTTACAAGTAAGTTCGCCCAAACACGTGTATGATGATACTCTTCGTGGTTAACACCTTCGGGAGCGTGGTCGGTAAGAAAACCGGCAATTATAGTGATTAAACCTATCGCCATTAAACCAAAAGTAATATTCCTGGTTTTGTTTGTAAACGTATAGTTTAGGTTGCTCATATGCTATTGTATTTGTCTTTAAATCTCTTCGGTGAATGTTTACTTAACTTTTTTTCTCTGCTGGCTTTGTTGCTGTTGAATCAGTCTTTACTGTTTCTGCACCATTTGGAAATTGAAGCTTACGGATGTATAAAATCAATTTCCATCTTTCTTCCTTTGATACTATAGAAGCATGAGGACCCATCAACCCTTTTCCATAAGTGATGATGTGAAACATTTCTCCATCCGTCATTTCTTTAAACTTACTATATGGTGGTGGTGGTCCTGGCAATTTTGCACCAACTAATCCGTCACCTTCTCCTCCTGCACCATGGCAGTAAACACAATAGTTAACATACAAGACTTCTCCTTCTTTTAAATTTACCTCTGAGGCCATTAGCGGATTGTGCAAATTTAATTTTGCCGCTTCATATCCTGCAGGGCTACCATCAAATGCTAATGGCATATATCCACGAGCAATTGTTCCTGCAGCAGGTAATCTGTTCGCTTGAACTGTATCGCCATCTGCTGTAACATACGTCATGTTTGTTTCCAATGATGGTGAACGATACATATCGGGCATGAACTCAACACCCGGACTGTTTTTATCTTTCTTACCACAGGAGGTTACTGCTATAGAAATACAGCCGATAACCGCGATGATAGAAATAAATTTTGCCTTTTTGTTCATATTGTTTTTTATTCTGCTATATCAAATTCTGTTGTATACTATTTATAATGAATTTCAGAAGCTCCACCAGCTTTTAACATGGATTCAATGTTGCTTTTGTTTTCAGCTTTTGTTTCTACAACCATTAAAAATTTATCATCTGTTGTTCTTGGATCCGGATTTTTTGCTTTTGCTCCGGGAACCAACCAGCTTCTTAAAAAGAAAGTGATAGCCATACCGTGAGCAGCACATAATACTGTAGCTTCAAATGTGATTGGAATAAATGCCGGAACGTTCATGTAATAAGCAAAACTTGGCTTACCCCCAACGTCTGTTGGCCAGTCGTGAATCATCATATACCACATCATCCATGTAGCAAGACACGTACCTGTGATTCCATAAATAAATGCACAGATAGCGATGCGTGTTCTTGGAACACCGATAGCAGTATCCAATCCGTGAACCGGAAATGGAGTAAACACATCTTTGATTCGTATACCTTGCGAACGAAGTGTTTTAGCGCTTGCCATCAAAGGCTCTTCATCATCAAAAATAGCGTGGATAACTGATTTACTCATATTTTTTTATACTAGTTATTTTCCTAAAATTTTAATCACAAACTAATTTATTAGTGGTGTCCATGGTCTCCATGTCCGCCGTGTGCTGCATGTTTTTCTTTGTGTTCTTGTCCGGATGATTTTACAATCGATTTCAATTCGGCTTGTGCAATTACCGGGAAATAACGTGTAAACAATAAGAAGAAAGTGAAGAACATACCAATGGTACCTGTGTAAATTCCAATATCAACGAATGAAGGAGAATACATGTTCCAAGTAGATGGAAGGAATGTACGGCATAATGTAGGAACAATGATCACGAAACGTTCAAACCACATACCGATGTTTACAATGATAGACATGATGAATGTAAACGTTAAGTTGGTACGTAATTTTTTCGACCAGAATAGCTGAGGTGAAATTACGTTGCAGGTCATCATCGCTGCATATGCCCACCAATATGGACCAGTTGCACGGTTTAAGAACGCATATTGTTCGTACTCAACACCAGAATACCAAGAAATAAATAATTCCGTAAGATAAGCAACACCTACAATTGAACCTGTAACAATGATTACAATGTTCATGTATTCCATGTGTTTAATAGTAATATAATTTTCCAGACGATAGATTTTACGCATGATCAACAATAATGTAGATACCATCGCAAAACCTGAGAATACCGCACCGGCAACGAAATAAGGAGGGAAGATGGTTGTGTGCCAACCTGGAACAACAGATGTAGCAAAGTCCATGGATACAATCGAGTGAACCGAGAATACAAGTGGTGTTGATAAGCCGGCAAGTACTAAAGAAACTTCTTCAAAACGGCTCCAGTGACGAGCGCTTCCGCCCCAACCAAAACTCATGATGCTGTACATTTTTTTAGCAAATGGTTTAACCGCTCTATCGCGAATCATCGCAAAATCAGGAATTAAACCTGTGTACCAAAATACTAGTGATACAGAGAAATAAGTGGATACGGCAAATACGTCCCACATCAACGGAGAGTTAAAGTTTACCCATAATGAACCAAATTGATTCGGCAATGGAAATAACCAGTAGTCTAACCAAGGGCGACCCGTGTGTAACAATACGAAAATAGCAGCGCACATTACGGCAAAGATGGTCATCGCTTCTGCAGAACGGTTGATTGCCATTCTCCATTTTTGACGGAACAATAACAATACAGCAGAGATTAATGTACCGGCGTGACCGATACCGATCCACCAAACGAAGTTGGTGATATCCCAGGCCCAGTCAACACCATTATTGGAACCCCATACACCGATACCTGTTCCAATGGTATAGCATAAACAGCTAATACCCCATAAGAAACAGATGATAGATACGGTGAGAAGCATGTACCAATACTTGGAAGCTTTACCTTCTATCGGTCTAACAATATCCTCTGTGATTTCGTGGTAGGATTTGTGTCCAAGAATTAACGGCTCTCTTATTTCTGATTCGTGCTGCATATTATTCTGATGAAATTATAATTATAAAAATCTTGTTTATCAATTAGGAATGAGCTTCTGTTTTTTCTGCTTTTTCAGCGTGTTCACCTTCAGCGTGTTTACCTTCTGAATGCTCTCCGTGTGTTTTACCTTCTTCAATTGTTTCTTCACAATTTCTAACTTTTGTTAAGTAAGAAACAGTTGGTTTCACACCGATTTCGTCCAATACGAAATAGTTACGTGCTTCTTCTTCTTCTCGTCTCAGCATTGAGATTTCGCTATCCGGGTCATTTAAATCACCAAACACAATTGCATGTGTAGGGCAAGCTTCCTGACAAGCCATAATCACATCACCATCAACTAATTTACGTCCCGCTTTTTTCGCTTCTAATTTTCCAGCTTGTACACGTTGAACACACATTGAACATTTTTCCATCACCCCACGTGAACGAACAACAACATCCGGATTCATAACCATACGGCCTAAATCATCTTGGGTAGGATTGAATGTAAAGTCTTTATTTTCGTTGTAGTTGAACCAGTTGAAACGTCTTACTTTGAAAGGACAGTTGTTTGCGCAATAGCGGGTACCTACGCAACGGTTGTATGTCATTTGATTTAAACCATCGGAACTGTGGTTCGTTGCCAATACAGGACAAACGTTCTCACAAGGAGCGTGATTACAGTGTTGACACATCATTGGTTGGAACACCACTTTTGGATTTTTAGCAGATGGATTTTCCATATCCAAATACATATCAATTGCTCCTTTGCCTTCTTCCTTTGCAACTTCTTTGCTCATATCGCTGCTGTAATAGCGATCGATACGCAACCAGTGCATTTCACGGGTTTTCATTACCTGGTCCTTACCAACTACTGCAACGTTGTTTTCTGAGGTACAGCTTACAACACAAGCTCCACAACCGAAGCAGGAGTTCAAGTCGATAGTCATTCCCCAACGGTGACCTAATTTTTCATGCTCATCCCATAAATCAACAGTAGAAGCTACTTTCTTACCGGAATGCGTTACCAGCATTTCAGGATGATTTCCTGAACGTGGATCTTTTCTGTAATTTTCTAAATTGGTTTCTTTTACAATTTCACGACCCATTAATGTGTGGTGAATTTGTGTTCCTGCAATTTCAGTTGTCGTTCCTAATTCTTTGAACTCAACTTTAAGTGACGTATAATTTTGTGTTCCATCAACGATAGAAACGAATGGGAACGCATTTTTACCAATAACACCGTTTACTTGTTCACTTAGTTTACCGGCTTTTTCACGGCCATATCCCACAGCGATACCAATTGTTCCTTCTGCCTGACCAGGTTGCGGTACAACTGGAAGTTCGATTGTTGTACCGTTTACAGTTACGCTTGCAAGACTAGCTACTCTGTCTTGGCGCTCCATCAGGTTTAATTTTCTTTTTGCCATGTCAATTGGAGACATGGTTATATAATTGTCCCAGGTAATTCTGGTGATTGGATCTGGCAATTCTTGTAACCAAGGGTTGTTTGCTTGGTTACCATTACCCAATCCTACTTTTTCATATAATGCTAATTCAAGTATTTCTGATTTAACTGCGTTAATCTTTTGTGCAGACTCACTTAGGTTGGCACTTGCTGTTTGTTTTACTTCGTCTTTTGCAGGAGTTGCTGCTACTGCGGCAACAGATGATTTTTCACTTGGTGTCGTAGTTGCAACTGCTTCTTTTCCTTTATCTACTTCAATAATACCATCATGTAAGGATTTGTTCCAGAAAGAAGTAAAATCACTTTCCAGTGATTGAATTGGGAAGATGCTGGTGTTCCATACTTTTTGTATGTATGCATGATAATCACTTGTATTACCTGCCCATTTCAATAGGGTTTCCTGAGCCTGACGTGTTCCTGAACCAGCTTGTGAAAACAATGGACTGATTGTAGGTTGCGCCAAACTGTATACAGATTTCTTAGGGTTGAAATCGTTCCATGATTCTAAGTAGTGGTGATCAGGACAAATGTATTGTGCAAGAGAAGCTGTTTCATCAGCTCTGTCGGCAAATGAAATGCGTAATCCTACTTTAGAGTAAGCATCTGCAAATTTTAAGGCTGCAGGAGCTGTGTAAACAGGGTTAGTGTTGTATGTAATCAACGCATCTACTTTTCCTGAAGCCATTTCAGCTACCAGGTCAGCAAATGCCTGATCATTACTTTGATTAATATAAGATGGAGCATTGATGTCGATGGTTTTTCCATAGTTATCCAACAGTGAGTTGATTGCATTTACAATCACTTGAACATCTGTATCGTTAGAACCACTTACTACCAATGAACTTCCTTTGTGATCAGCTAAATCTTTTGCAGCTTTCGCAATTATAGGATCACTCTCCAATGAAGATCCTGGGATAGTGCTACCACCCACTAATTTTGCAACAGCATTGTATAAATTAACAGCTACTTTTCCTTGTTCAGATACTTTAACAGGAACACGCTCATCAGCGTTAGCACCTGTTAGAGAAAGGTTAGATTCAAATTGGTAATGTTTAGACATTTCCGCTTTGTTTCTGCTTACTTTTCTATTTTTTGCATAACCTACAGAATAGTCTTCTATCCAGTTAGCAAGAAAATCAGCACCGATACTTACGATTACCTGTGCTTTATCAAAACTGTAAGAAGGGATAACTTCTTTTCCGAATGATTTTGCATTTGCTTTTGCAATACCGGCAAAAGAAATCGCATCATACGTTACGTGTTTTGTAGTTGGATATTTTGCAGTAAATTCATTGATGACTGCTTTTGTAGAAGGGCTAATAATAGTAGAAGATAAAATACGGATAGCACCACCTTTAGCAGTAATAGCAGCTAATTTGTTTCCGATTTCTTTATCCACATCGATCCATGAAGTGGCTTTACCATTTGCAGTTGGACCACTTAAACGAGCAGAATCATATAATGATAAAACAGATGCATATACACGTGCATTCGGACCTGCTGTTGTATAAATATTGTTTCCTTTTACTTTAATAGGACGACCTTCACGCGTTTTAACTAATATCGGGGAATAATCTCTTCCATCATAGTAAGTAGAAGCATACCAGTTCGCAACACCAAGTGTTATTTCTTCCGGTTTTACAAGATAAGGAATTGCTTTGTTTACAGGAGTTTCACAAGCTGCAAGCGATGCTGCAGTAACACTGAAACCTAAAAATTTTAAGAAATCTCTACGATTGGTCCCACCAGTGCCAAGGTTTTCATCGCCTAAAAACTCTTCTACAGGGATTTGTTCTGCAAACTCTTGACCTGCTTTTTGAACAAACTCAGGACTATTGTTTAACTCTTCTAATCCTTTCCAGTATTTTTTTGTTGCCATATCTTTTGTGTAATTCTAAATTCTAATCTAAATTCTTTTCTCTAAATTTTTTGAACTCCAAAACTTAGGACACTTATTAGTAGTGACATTTCGCGCACTCGATACCACCCATTTTTGCAACAGTGATTACTTGTTCTTCTTTCGGAAGATTTTTGTATTTCTCTGCTAATTTCTTGTGAAGGCTTTCGTAGTATGGGTTGTCTTTCATGCCTGGTACCTCTGTTTTTCTGTGACAGTCAACACACCAAGCCATTGTTAAGGGTGATACTTGTTCCACTGTTGTCATCGCTTTTACATCGCCATGGCAAGTTGCACACTCTTGCTTACCTACTTTCACGTGTTGTTGGTGAGAGAAGAAAACAAAGTCTTGCAGGTTGTGTACCTTCACCCATTGAATTGGGCTTGCAGGTTTGTTGTATTCTCCTTTATCAGGATCCCAACCGGCAGCGGCGTATATTTTCTTGATTTCTTCCGTTCCTTCCACACTTCCTACTTTTGGTCCTGTTGAAATTCCTTTGTGACAATTCATACAAACATTCACTGTTGGTATACCAGCTGTTTTACTTCTTTCCACACCACTGTGGCAGTATTGACAGCTAATCGCATTGTCGCCAGCATGTATTTTGTGTGAGAATAAAATGGGTTGTTCAGGATGGTAACCTTCGTATATACCAATATCTTTTAATGCATACCAGCCAGAAGTTAATAATCCTCCAACTATAATTAAGATGACAACAGCAGTTGTGCGTTTGTGTGCATTCATCCAGTTTAATAACTCTCTAACCGGACCAATAGCTTCTTCTTCAGGTAAACCTTGTTTTTCGTTTTGTAAATTTTGAAGGGAATGACGGATACCACGAAGTACAGCCACAATAACAATTAAAAATGCAATGACACCAAGTAAAATCGCTAGTGGATTACCACCATCTTCCTTTGCAGGACCAGCGCCAGGAGTTGCAGTATCAACCTTAACAGCGACTTTTGGTTTATAGTCCTTCATGTATTTAATAACAGCATCAATATCTTCGTCGGATAGCGTTGAAGCAAACACAGTCATTACGGCCTTACCATTTTCGTTGTAAACTTTGTTTGCATACTGATCACCGGATTTGATCATAGCCTCATTGTTTTTGATCCATTTATGCAACCAATCGCCAGCAGGGACACGTGTAAATACCCCTTCCAATCCAGGACCGGTTATTTTGTTTGTCCCCATACTGTGACAAACAGCACAATTTTGCGTGAAAATCTTTTCACCGTCGGCAGCTGATGCAGGATTAATAAAAATGAATGATAAAAACAGGTAGGAAAAAAACGCCAAAATGTGTTTTCGTGGCTTGTTACAGATTGTATCCATATTGATTTTTAACTATTTAACTCCGTTGAAAACCCCGACTAATAGGGAGAGTACTTTTACTCGAGCGACAAAATTAGAAGAAACATGCATAGCCGCTTAAAAAAATGTTAATTTTTTGTGAAAAACAATTAATTTATATTAATTCTAAATAAGATGCGGAATTGAATTTTTTTTACAATGCGCATTGAGCAAAATAAAATTAGAATTTGGGAGAACAATAATACAAATTTGTCGACCAGAGCAAGCACACATACTAAATTTTTTTAAAGAAAAAAATACTTTAAAAAAAAATAAATGACCATAAAAAGGGGAAATATAAAAGTGTGGAAGTACTAACTCACTTGTAGAGATTTAAAACGATGAAAAAGAGATAGTTCCGAAACAGTCTCTTTTTCATCAAGAGTAATTTTAATAGAAATTTGAATTTTTTATCCGGGTGATGGAGGATCGATCTCTCGTGGATACGTACGTTCTTCTTCAAATTGCCCATTTTCCTTGTGAATTCTTAATGAGCCTGTATTCTGTCTTACGTGTGCAGTACTGAATTCCAGTGCTTCACGTTTTGTTGCAAAAAATTTTATTCCTTTTGTATGGCCCTGTTTTTCAAGTTGCCAGCCACCTTGTGATGGTACCAGATGATATGTTTCCATAGTTGTAAAATTTAAGGTGAGTAAGATGTGTTGTTTGATGTGGAGGGTAAAGCGACAATTGTTATGCCGTGCAACCTGACAGGTTTGTGGGAATGAGAAGCGATGCGTTTTAATTGACAGCGAGGAAATTAATTAAAGTGAACCTGCTAGGTTGTGCGGTTTAAAAATTTCGTATAGCGCTCTATTTCAGCAGATAACATTTTTGTTTGAGCCGCATTTAATTTTTCAAACAGGGTTGGCGTCACACGCGCTTCGCTCTTCTTATCATTCCGTTTCCAAATCCCTTTTGCCTGGCCATCAACAACTAATAATGGTTTGAATATACCGTTACCGGTTTTTTTTAAAGCTGCGGCATCAACAACCAGCGATCGATCCTTGTAAGAAACCGTATATTCATCAAATGAAGGAAGTATTAACACAGAAGACTTGATTTTTGAAGCCGCTATTTCATGCGTCATCCAATAGGTTTTTCCATCAATGGTTTCGGATGTCAATGATGCTTTTATATTTTCCAAACCCAGTTTCGAATCTTTTGTAGTCAGTCCTGACCACCAATTAAAATCCTGCAAGGTTGCAGGACCATGGCTTTTAAAATAACCTTCTGCTAATTTTACAAGTGCCTCCTCTTTTGTTATCGTTTTTGTTGTTGGTATACAATCATCCATCAATGCATACGTAAATTGCTTATCGCGTTTTGCCCCATTACAAATTAACGCCTCCAGTTCCGCATGTACTAATAAATGAATCATTCGTAAATCATCCGTGGCAATTTTTGCTTTTTGAAGTTCGGTGGCCAGCTCCGTACGTGTGAGTTGTTTACCGCCGTCTAATGCCTTTACAAATACCTTGTGGGCTTTTTTAAAAATCGCATCGTTGAGTTCCATTTTGCGATAGCCAAAAGCACAGAATGCATGAACACGTGGAGCTGTTAACATCAGCATCCAACGAATGTCCTGTGGATGCACCAAATGCCAGGTTGGTCTTAATATATGGGTGCGAATAATTTTGTTTTTATTGATCGCCTCCTCTATACTTTTATCAGTAGAATTAATGGTGCGCAATCCAACGGCCCATTTGCAACCTGCATAATCCTGGGCCTGAATGGCTCCCATCCATTTCACCACATCGTCAGGTTTTTTAAAGTTAGAACCAATTAATTGTTGGTTCTGTAACCTCAGGTGAATGATTTCAACAGGAACCATTAGAAAATAGATTTTTTTCTTCTGGAAGTGCTACGTGAAGACCCCATCAATACACCAAATATTCCACGTGTTACTTCTTTCAGAATTGTTTTAGTGACACTGCTATTGGCAATATTTTTCAACGTGCTTCCTAAATCAAAAGAAGAAGTTTCGCTTGGTTTCTCTGCTTTTTCTTGATTTACAGGTACTTCTTCGTTTGAAGTTGTTGCAGCAATTTTTCCGTTTAATATTTCGTAAGCACTGTTGCGATCAATTACTTCGTTGTATGTTTTTGCAATGTTGGATGCATTGATAATTTCATCTTGTTCAGCTGGTGTAATCACATCCATGCGCGATTGAGGAGCAGCCATCATTGTATGAACAAGTGGTGTTGGAATTCCTTTTTCATTTAATACAGTTACGAGTGCTTCTCCAATTCCTAGTTCCGTAATCAATTGATCGGTTTTGTAAAAGGAAGTGATGGGAAAGTTTTCTGCAACCAGTTTAATATCTTTTCTGTCCTTTGCTGTAAATGCACGAAGTGCGTGTTGGATCTTTGTTCCGAGCTGACTTAAAATAATGTCCGGAATATCTGTTGGTGCTTGTGTACAAAAATAAATTCCTACGCCTTTACTGCGAATCAATTTGATAATTGTTTCCAGCTGTTGCATGAGCGCATCGGATGCTTCTTTAAAAATCAAGTGTGCTTCATCAATAAAAATAACCAGTTTGGGTTCACCTTTATCACCTTGTTCCGGAAACTTATTGTAAATCTCTGCAAGCAAACAAAGCATAAAGGTAGAGAACAACTTGGGTCTGTCCTGAATATCTGTTAAACGCAAAACATTGATGTAAGCTTTACCATCTGATTTTTTTTGCAAAAGATCTTCTACTTCAAATGATTTTTCTCCAAAAAATTTATCACCTCCTTGTAGCTCTAATTCTAATAATTTACGCATGATAACACCAGAGCTTGCTGGTGAAATGCTTCCGTAATTTTTTTGAATATCATCTTTGCCTTCACCTGCAAGGTGTTGCAGCACAGCACGAAAATCTTTAATGTCAAGTAATGGAAGTTTTTTATCGTCGCAATATTTAAATACAATGGCTACTGCACCTTCCTGATTTTCGTTTAACTCCAAAATTTTTGAAAGTAAAACAGGACCAAATTCCGAAACTGTTGCACGCATGCGCAATCCTTTTTCATTGGAGATGGTCATTAATTCAGTTGGATAGGAAGTAGGTGTCCAGGGTACACCAATCAATTTCATTCGATCGCTGATCTTTGGATTTTCTGTTCCAGCTTTAGAAATACCACTGATATCACCTTTGATATCCATGAGCAATACATTTACACCTTGTTCAGATAAAGCTTCTGCAAAACGTTGTATGGATTTGGTTTTTCCTGTTCCCGTTGCACCTGCAATTAATCCATGACGGTTAACAGTTTGTAACGGAATTTTTATGTTGAGGCCTGCTACAGCACTTTTATCGTATACGGCACCGCCTAAGATGATTGCTTTTCCTGAAAAAGCAAATGAAGGTTCTATTTCCTGTTTGAATTTATCTAAAGACATTGTTGTGGATTTTGTGATGTAAAAGTAAGAAATGAAAAGCAGATCGGGAAAAAACTAGCAGGAAGTGTGTGTTGTGTTTGTTCGAGCGGAGTCGAGAACTGTGTGTAGGTTTTGGGAGCACGAAAGCTTACGCACAGTTCTCGACTCCGCTCGAACAGACACGTCGCACACATTATCAGTAATTAAAAAATGCTAATGATTTTTAAAATCATTAGCATTTGGCCTGTCTCACACTGACACTAGCACTCACACTGTCTACTGCGTAGGCCGTAGCTTTAGCGAAGGCCTATATCTCGCCGCGTTCCGCTGCTTTCTTTAATTTCTTATTCGCCATGATTGCAATTTCTACTCTTCTGTTGGCTCTGCGTCCACTTTCGGTTTTATTATCTTCAGCTGGTTGTGCCTCTCCGTAACCGGTAATTGACATGCGTGTTCCAAGCACACCCAGCGATTTAGCATAATTACCAACAGCATCGGCACGTTGTTCGGACAATCGTTGATTGTATTCATTGGTGCCCGTATCATCGGTATGCCCTTCAATTAAAATGTTGGTATCGTTATATTTTTGAAGAACACGCGCCAATTCTTTGATATTACTTTTTGCGTCATCTTTTAATTGATAAGAATTTAAATCGAATAGAATTCCGGAATCAAAGGTGATGCGAATGCCTTCTCCAACACGTTCTACTTTTGCACCTTTCACATCTTTTTGGATTTCAGCGGCCTGTTTATCCATGTATCGCCCGATAACGGCTCCTGTGGCACCTCCAACAGCGGCACCTACAATGGCACCTATAATTGTGTTTTTTGCGGAATTATTGGTGGCTGCACCAATGGCACCACCTACAGCAGCTCCCGTTCCGGCTCCAATTGCTCCTCCATTTGCTGCATTGCTCCACGATTTACAACCGGTAAAAACGATTGAAAGGGATATTTGCAAAGCAATAGCGTAAACGATGTATTTGTTAGTTCTAATCATGATGTAATGAATTTGATTTTTTTAAAATTTCGAAAGACAAGGAAAGTGCCAATAATTGGATTTGAGTCTTATATCTCATACTTAACCGTTAATCATTAAAAACAAGCCTTTCGTTAAAATACCATTATTTTCTTTATGCTCACAAATAATTTGATTTATTTTTGTGATAACTATTATATCCATACGGGTTAATAACTAACAAACAATCACTAACAAAGGTAAAAAGACGAGGATTATTTCCTCGTTTTTTTATTTTATAAAAAGTATAGATTTGCAATAATATCCGAACAAGCATATCGTTTTAGATAACTTAAAAATGAATTGCACCATTGATGTTATTAATTATGCCTTTTGTAAAAAAAAAGGATTTTTGAAAGCGGTATACAATACATTTGTTGTGTGAGGTTTAAATGGAAATGAATTATTGGGTATAACACCACAGCCTTTTTAATTTTGCATTTGACAAACTCAACAAATAAAACGGGGAATGGTCCCCGTTTTTTTATTTAAAATCACCTATTTAAGTTT
>DAORKB010000051.1:0-17218 GCA_035439365.1 Bacteroidia bacterium | reverse complement strand
AGTTAAATTAAAAACACTCCCTTAGCTAAAGTCCAAATTAGTTTGACGACGTACAGTTATTAGGCTTTTGCTCTCGCTCTGTTTTGGTGATCCCGAAGCGATTCGAACGCTTGACCTACTGCTTAGAAGGCAGTAATTTTCAGTCTCTTTCATGCCATATTACTCCTTTTTGTTGTTTGTAATTGATTGATAATCAGTATTTATTTGCTGTTTTGGCTTTTTTGAGACTTTGTTGAATCGCACTGACCTTGTACGAACCTTGTACAGTTGGTCAATTAAAATGAATAAATTACCTGACATTTTAATTAATTCTAGTCGTCAAGAACAACCATCTCATTATTTTTTTGTTGTATATTTGCATGGTAGCCTAATTTTAATACAGCATTACAGCCTAATTTTATTACAACTTGTAGGCCTAATTTTAGAACAGCACGGTAAACTAATTTTTGAAAAAACATAAGCAGCATGGCAACACCCAGCGAAAAACTAGCTGAATCTCTTCAAGTATTAAAGGCCTTTCAAGACAAGGGACAAATAGCTATTAAAACATCCCAATTTAGTCGGATACATAGAGAGCGACTTGTTAAAAATGGGTTCCTGAAAGAAGTGATTAAAGGATGGTATATTGCAACACCAGCCTATGAACAACAAGGTGACAGCACCTCCTGGTATGCATCTTATTGGCATTTTTGTGCGGCTTATTTAGCGGATCGATATGGTAAATCCTATTGCCTATCTGCGGATCACTCCTTACAAATACATTCAGGTAACTGGACAGTACCACAACAGCTTATTGTACGATCAACCAAAGGCATTAATTCAGCGATTCCATTATTATACAAGACATCTTTATTTAGCATGAAATCATCACTTCCAGAAAGTGCAGAAATTACAGAGTTGGAAGGAGTCCGGATGCTTACATTAGTATCAGCCCTTATTCATTGCTCACCATCTGTTTTTACGAGAAATGCAACAGATGTTCGAACGGCTCTTGCTACAATTAAAGGTTCATCTGAAATCCTTCGTTTATTACTGGACGGAGGACATAGCACAGTTGCAGGTCGCTTGATCGGAGCCTTTCGAAATATTGGTCAGGAGCGGATCGCAAATGATATTTTAAAAACTATGCAGGCGGCAGGATATACTATTAGAGAAACAGATCCTTTTGAAACCGCTACTCCTATTGTATTATCAGCAAGAGAGAAATCACCTTATGTAAATAGAATAAAATTGATGTGGTATGAAATGAGAGAAGTTGTTATTAAGCATTTTCCAAAAGCACCTGGAATTCCTAAAAACATAGATAAATATATGAAGGAGGTCGAAGAGATATATGTAACAGATGCCTATCATTCCTTATCTATAGAAAGATACAAGGTTACACCTGAGCTAATTGAACGTGTCAGAAGCGGAGCATGGGATAGTTATAAAAATAGTGATGATAAAAAACAGAGAGATGCAATGGCCGCAAGAGGGTATTGGCAAGCAACTCAAAAAGTAAGAGCAAGTATAAAAAAAACACTCAAGGGAAAAAATGCAGGTAAAGTTCTGGATGAGGATCATGGAGAATGGTATCTGGAATTGTTTTCACCCAGTGTAACAGCGGGTATTTTAAAGGCTTCAGATTTGGCAGGTTATAGAAATGAACAAGTTTATATTGGCGGTTCTAAGCATGTACCTTTAAATAAAGATGCTGTAAGAGATGCTATGCCAGCATTATTGGAATTATTGGAGAATGAACCGGAAGCTTCTGTTAGAGCTGTTTTGGGACACTTTATATTTGTCTTCATACATCCATATATGGATGGCAACGGTCGTATGGGGCGTTTCGTATTAAATGTTATGCTAGCGTCTGGTGGTTATCCCTGGACAGTTATTCCTGTTGAAGAACGTAAAACATATATGGAAGCTCTTGAAAAGGCAAGTGTTAATCAGGATATTGAGGAGTTTGCAAAATTTGTAGCTTATCTTGTGAAGAAGGGAATGGACGGGAAACCTGTAGCGATGATGAAAAAATCTTGATGAAAAAAACAATTTTTTTTCGGTAAGAAAACGCAAAAATAAACAGTTATTTGGTGTTAATTTCCTAAAAACTATGTTGTGCTGTTTGAGCTAAAAAGATACAACATTCATCTTGTTGTTGGCGCGACACCAACAAAATGTTGATATCTTTAAGGATAGGATGAAATATGAAACCCAAAATACCTCAAGCTATAAAGAAAGCGATATAAAAACAATCCTGATTTACGCCAAGGTTATTAAAAAGAAATTTAAAGTTAAAATTCCTTCAAATAATAATGTTTAATCAACATCAATTCAAAAAACAAAAAAGCCGAGACATCAAATCTCGCTTTTCCTTACTCTAATATAGTACCCGGAGGGTTGAATTTATCGAACTTTATAAATGATTTTCAGGCAATAAAAAAAATAAGCTAGCCTTCAAAACGGTAGGTTTCGTCAATTTCAAATTAATCAGGTGAAAGGTGCCCGGCAGTTTTGTTGCAGACCAAACATTTTTTCTTCTTCAATATTCCAAAGTCAGTAGTATAGCTTCTTTTTACAAGAGCGTTAGTGACTTCATTCAGTGTTTCACAATAAATACTCGCATTCAATTTTTGTTTTTTTAGTTAAGATGTGGAAAATCAGTTTTTTCTTTTTGAATTAAGGTTTTTGAGGTAAACACAAGAAGCTGAAGTACAATCAATATTATTATGATCAATGCAAAAACAAATTGCGAAGATGTTTTTCCGGAAAGATATAGTCTTTCAGCATAATTCATAATTTGTTTTGATTCAGCTAATTGGATTACAGATAATTCATTGAGTATTGCAAGTGCTTTATTCGCAGACTCCAATTTAAGTTGAGTGTTTTTCAATTGAGTAGGTTCAATTTCTTGTAATGTATTCAGTAACTCATTAGCTTTTATTCTTTCCAGTTCTGTAAATTTAGTTTTATGATAAGAATTACTCGTTTCTTTAATTGTCAAAAGTAAATTTTTAATACGGCTGTTTTTGTTGATATTACCGGTATCAGTATTTATCACCTCTTTTATTTGATATAAACAGCTTGTCATTTTCAAAATATAGTCTTCGGCGATTAGGCGGTCTGCATACAATGTGCTAATCGATTCTTTTACATTTTCTGTATGATTCCTGTCAACATAATTACTAAACAGCACCAATAAGCATAGGGAAAGTAATACAACTGATGCCAATGATTTATTTTTTATGCTGTACGTCCATCTCATAATTCTTACGAATATTATAATTGATTTGTAGCAAAGATATTTTAAAATTCTGATAATGATCAAATTGGCATCCAAATTTCAGGTTATATCAACCTCAATTATCAATTAAAGTCTAGGAAATATAGCTTCTAATTCAATGGCCTTTGGAAATAAAATATTATTCTCTAAATGAATATGTAGATGCAAATCTTGTTCAAATTCTTTGAGTAAGGCAAATGTTACCCTATACGTGTTGCAGGCATCTGGTGGCGCTGTATAATTACTACTCAACTCTTCTATTTTTCTAAATCGATCCCCTTCACTGGTGTGTTCATTCATCATCATTTGAATGGGATTTTGAATTGTTCCAAAATGTGGCGCATCTAATGTGCTATTGTTTTGTTTTGCTTTTACCATTTTGCGTATAAAAGGGAACAAAACCAGTTCTTCCTTTTTCATGTGAATTGCTAATTCGGCAGCACTTGCATTAAATTCATCCTTAATTTCAAAAAGTTCCGGATGATGTTCCCCGTGGACCTTGCATATTTTATCTAAATATGGCTGTATTTCCAGTGTTTTCTCTTGTACATAACGGTGATGTTTTTTCTCTATATAATCAGCCAGCAAATCTATTGGCCACGATTTATAATCGGTTACAATCTCAGATTGTGAGTGTATGAGTGCATTCAAATCTGAAACAACTAATTTTCCATCAATTTGTTTGGCTTCACAAGCATCATTTATTGTTCTGTTGCCTTGGCAGCAGAAATCTATACCGTATTTTTTAAATACGGTAGCGGCGCGGTAGTCTTGTGCTACCAATTCTCCGATAATTTGATTTTCTTGAATATTCATATTGATTTTGTTTAAATATTATTTCTAAAATTGTTATTTCTTCATTGCGTTTGGAAAAATTTTCGCTGTTGAAAATTTGGACGTAAATGTTTCTTCCACTCGCTTCCGCATGTTGCAACTTTTGTTTCGCCTTTCAGTCAAGATAATGCTGGTCAATCTCCTAATGCAATAATGGCCACGCTACATTTTACAGATGGTCGAATTATTTTGACTTCTGCTTTCATTAGTTTTAGTACTTTATCTATCTAATAAACATTTCAAAATAATTTTGAGTAGGTGGGTTTTCTACCAATCGCTTTTTATCTTCTTTGTTAATCAGGTTTTCTAAGAAATTCGGAAATAAGAGTAACTGTATATTTTGCCGTTCTCATAAAAGCGGAATTGAAGGATGGTTTCTGTAATATTCAATTTTGGATTGAAACATTTCTGCCATCCGCTGTCCCTGCCATTTGGCTCTTGCAGCTTTTTCACCTTCAAACAAACTATCGACTGTTTCGTAAAATAACTTTAACCATCTTTCAAAATGTTCGGCATCAATAGGTAATTTGGCATGAGGTAGGAATGGGCTTCCATAATAGGTATGTTCCTCCAACAATACCGTTTGCCAAAAGCAATACATTTTTTCTAGATGTTGAGGCCAACGGTCTTCAATTTTGTTGTTGAAAATATCTGCCAACAGTTCATCTTTTCTTACATTATCATAGAAGCGATTTACTAAAAGCTTGATATCCTCTAAAGTTGCTATATCTTTTTTCATTTATATTCCTTAAAGATTAAAATTTGTAATCATATAATATGCTGCCCAACCCAAAAATGCTATTAATAGGATCCACAACCAATTTGGCACGGTTTGAGGTGTTTCGCTTCCCTCGATGATAAATTTCTTCTGATTGCCCTTATCGTAAGCATTTATCATCAGAGGAATAATACCATCAACAACCCGATTCTCACTTAGCCCTTCGACTGCAATAGCAGGGCCATTACGAACTACAAATTTTATTTTCCGAATACCTTCCCTGCCTGTTGCCGATTTACTGACAAGTTTTAATGTGTGTTCCCCATCTGTTAGTTTTCTGGTATCCAATTCAAATTGCACTGGGGCAATCAGTTCTGCAATTGGCTGAACATCATTATCAACAAACAAAGTTATTTTACTTTTATCTTCTTTCATCTTATGAATTATTTAAGATTGATTGTTTAATATGATCTGCATTTTTTTCACCGGGCTTGATTAAATATTTTAATGAATAAAAAAATGTTAATAGTGTGATTAATGCGACAACGGCAATAATCACCCAATCCCAGTTACTTTGCGGCCCTGCACCGTGGGTTAGACCTTGCGTTATTTTCGGTTGCTGTTTTTCGCAGACCGGACAAGCTGAAACTGTTTGAACTATTATTACAAGCAACAGTATAAAGAAAAATTTTATTTTCATCGTCCTACTTTTTGGCTGTTATTTTAATGAAATCCATTATTTTTTTAACATCTTCCTGAGTAATTGTTTTTGCATTGTTACCCCAATTTGTTTTTTCGTGATTGATAATTGCAGTTACTTCCTCAGGAGTTAAATTGTTGTTTGTTCCCACGCCAGGCATTGCGGCAAATTCAGGGCGTGGATCATAACCTTGCATTATGATGTTTACGTATAATTCGAGGTCGTCGCCCAATACAATTGGGCTTCCTTTCAATGAAGGGAAAGCACCTTTCAGTCCTTCACCATTGGCTTGATGACAGCTCGCACAGTTTTGTGTATAGAGTGTTTGACCATCAGGAAGATTTGCTTTATTATCGTTAGAAACGGCTTTCGTTTCCTTTTTCCTGTATAAAAATTCCATTGGTGTTTTTCCGTCAGGCAACGGTGTTTGTTTTAGACTTTGTAAGTAGGCCACTAAATTCAGTGCTTCTTTAGTAGCTATAATTTTACCAGTTATTCCATTTCTGAATTTTTCAGGAACAATAACTTCCACTTCACCTTTAGCTAAATCATTTTTAATTTCGAACAACCAAGGATAGGCCGGCATTATAGATTTTTCAACTACAGTTCTGGGCTGATATAGATGCAGTAAATTCCAAGCTATACTAGGTTGTCGGACACCAATGTTTGTTAAATCAGGTCCGGTTCTTTCTGTTCCCATTAATGTGGCAGTATTTCGCCAAAAATCTGTCCTGGTAATTCCTGCATAATCAGCAGCAATTCCGGGTCTGCTGCCCCACATTTTATCCATATCTATATTCCGAACTTGTTGCGTATGACAAGCTACACAGCCGTTGGCAATAAAGATTTGTTTTCCTAAAAAAGCTTCTTTGCTCAATGAAACTGAATTGGGCAATGGAGCGTTGTTTTTCTGATTATTAATAGCAGGCCTAATAGCAACGATAATTGTTAGTCCAACAAATAAAGCCAATGCAGTTCTGAATAGCTTTTTATGATTATCGAAAAATTCCATTTGGTTTATTTTAATTAGTTAATGCTTGCTTGTCTAATCCTTCTTTAGCTTTTAAAATATCAGCAGGTGATTTTGGTATCACCATTTCTTCTTTTCTTTTCACCATCACATAAAAATTATAAGCAAACAATATGTGCGAAAGCCACATCAAAGAACCTCCAATAGCACGCCACAGCCAGTATGGAGCCATCAATTCAACGCTTTCAATAAATGGCTTCCCATCCATCCACATTAATCCTCTGAGCGTTGAGCCATACATTAAAGGAAATGTATAGAATAATAATCCTATTAAAGCCAGCCAAAAATGTGCGCCCACTGTTATTTGCGGCGGTTCTTTTCCTGTTAGGCGGGGAACGATGGTGTAAATGAACCCCCAGAGCATAAAGCAAATAATACCATACATTGTCAAATGGGAATGAGCTACCGTAAAATCTGTAAAATGCCAGACTAAATTAGTAAAGCGGAAGGCTTCCGCTGTTCCTTGTAATGAACCAGTGAAATAGAATATGATACCAATCAAGTAAAACGGAAGAGTGTAACTACCCGAGAGTTTATTCCAGGCACCCTTAAAAGTCATTAGGAAATTTGTTGTACCCGCAACAACGGGTATTATCATTCCGGTACTTCCAACGATGGCAACAGTTTGCAGCCACCAGGGAATGGCGCTAAAGATAAAGTGATGTGTACCGATTAGGGTATAAAAGATAATTTGTGCCCAAAATGCTAGAATGCCCAAGCTATATGAGTAGATGGGTTTATTTAACTGCTGCGGCAAAAAATAGTACATTAAGCCAAGCGTAAAAAGCATAAACCACATGCCTACGCCTTGGTGCATATAATAACCTTGCACAATGGTTTCGCCCAAGCCTGTTTGCCAACTCGGCCAGTAGGCTACAACTGCTATTACGAGCAAAAACATCATTGCGGAAATAATGTACCAGTTAGAAACATAAATCTCTTTTGTTGTTCTATTAGCAATGGTTTTGAAAAAATTTTGTAGAGAAATGATAACACCAGCTCCAAATAATGCCATCACGGGCCAGATGTATTCCCTGTATTCACCGCCACCATTGTTAATTCCTGCCATTAAGCAAATGCTTCCTATAATTACCGAAGCGTTGATGAGAATAAGAGAGCGGTAACCTGTTTTTATATTTGCAATAGGAACGTTACTAACTCTCGGAATTACATAATAAGCCAAACCCATCATTGCTAAAGATGCCCAGCCCCAAAATACAGCATTGGTATGAACGGGTCGAAGTCTCCCAAAGCTCAACCAACTGTAATGATCAACATCAGGAGCTACGAATTTTATTCCGAGATACTCGCCAACCGTAGTACCAAATAACAACCAAAATGTAGCACAGCCTAAGTACCATAAAATGAGTTTGGTTAAATCAGGTTCTATGAATGGACGGGGCTGACTTTTTTTCTTCTGTTCAATAAAACGAAGTGTATCAACTTCGTTAATGTTATTTATCAGTCCTTTATTATCAATAGGAGCAATGTCACCAGCTAATTCATTGTTGGAAAGAGTAAATTCAAGTTCACTTTTTCGGTGCTCTAATTTTTCAATATCTTCGGAACTCAGGCCTTTTAAATACACATTAAATTTATCTACTTCCTTTTTCTTGAGATAGTTATTTAATACCGAATAGCCCTTTACAATTGCTATAGCTGAAGCTATGATTACTGGAATTAAGATGAGAATTATGGTAATGATAATTCCCCATTCGCTATATATGTATTTACTTTCCATTGTTGATATATTGAATAAAATGTCGGCTATTTCCTTAAATTATTTATCGTTTTAAAAAGAGTAATCCTCTTTAAAGGCTATTGTCAATGATTCTATTGCAGATGTTTTCAGGATTTTTTGATCCTCCTCGTATAATTTTGAATTTATCAGGTGTCGGGTGGGAGCTTTTCCTCGAGATCTTTTAATAGAATGTTTAGTAGCGATTTTAAATAATTGTTGTAAAAGGTTTACCTTGAATGCTTCGGATAAATCAATAGCTTTGACAATCCTTTTTAAACCGACATGTTTGTCCTTATGGGATTGTATAGCTATATAAATTGTCGCTCTTATGTCGTATTCACAGGCCATTGAAAACATGAGAATGTATTATTTGAAACAAAGGTAAGGATGTTTTTTAATTCGGACAAAATTATCCGAAATGTATTTTTGAAACTGGTTCTTTTATTATAGGTTGTTTTGTGATTGTCATATTCAGGTAGTCAATACCTTTCGAAATAACCAATCTATCTAAATTTTTACTCCTGATAGCTCAATTCTCCATTTATAATTTTTGCCGGAGCTGTATATGGATGTTCTGTTTCTTTCCCTATGCCCATAATATGCATTACTTTCCAGTAATGAACTTTTAAATAGTCTGAAATCATTGAACGGTGACATCTCCACCACATGGCTTCGGAACACATAAAGGCAGTAGGCTGTTTTATTGCATTCTTTTCGAGTTCTATTATACCTCCTTTAAATGCAGCCGTTTCCATATAATCAGCGTAACCACGAAATGCCACATGCCTCCAGGAACTATTTTTTGAATTGGGGGTTACTTTTCTTCTTCCACCGAGGCTTTTAAAATGAATGTATTGAATATTATTTTGAGGTAAAGAAATCTCCAATGCTTCTTTATTGAAATGAGGAAACCAGCGAGAACCGGGATAGTTTCTAATGTCCGCTATCAGTTCAATATTGAACGAATTAAGCATAGCTAAAAAGTCTTCCAACGAACGGGTGGAATGACCAACAGACCAAATTAATTTATCCTTTTCTTTCATTCTGTTTTTCTTTAAGTGACTACAGATAATCCGGGGTTTGCCAGGTTATGTAGTTTATTCGCTTTTATATTTGACGCATTTTGATTAACAGTTAAGTTTTTACGATATGGCAAGGTGAGTACTTCGTTTATGGTTATTGTTACATAACCTTGAAAGAAAGTTATATTATTCCCATCTTTTACGTCATTTTTGTAGGGCGGGTTTTGCAACCAATGAAAGTATAATATTCGCTTTATCGGGATAAATGGTTTATTTCCAGCTGCCGGTTATGGAAAAATTCACATTTTCACTCTTTGTTTCTATATTTAATTTATTTCCAAAATTCATCCGCCCATATTTCAACTATAGGAAGTTCTAAAAACATTTTGGTTATTAGTTTTAGTTCTATAGGAGAAGCCACTTTTTGCACCTCAATCAGTAGTTTGCGTTTTTCAAAACGAACATGCGTTTCCAGTTCTTCTTCTATTAAACTAAGTGATTTTTGTATATTAACTTCGTCATCAAATAGTTTTTTCAGTCTGCGATGTTTTGACAAGGAAAGTTTTACGAGATCGTGTTGCTTTCCCAATATAGGAAAGACAAATTTTTCTTCAATGTCAAAGTGTGGAAGCAGATTATTTGTATAAAACCAATTAGAATATGCTTTTATCCGTTCAATTTCTATTAGTTTCCGAAACCCAATTCTTATTTTCCAGCAAAGTAAAATGCTTTGATTGTACTCCTCACTAAAACATGCCTGCCCTTCGCCCGTTGAATTGTGTGTTAATGGCTGTATCATTAGGTATTATTTAAAAATTCATTACTTATCGGGATATTAAAATGTGGCGAAAATGAAGTTATTTCTTGGTTTATCATCTGACAGTGTAATATTATAGATTATAAGAACACATCATTTCCTTTAACCAGTCAATAGTTTATTTAATCCAGCCAAATTGCATTAGCTTTGTAAATACATTTACTTTTGCATTTAAAACTTAATTATGGGACTAATTGCTTCTTTACCTGAAATTGATAAAAAGCCTTCCACCGTATTTGTAATGCACGAAAAATCGGAAAAACTAATCCCTTTACATACGCATACTAAAGGACAGCTCAGTTATGTGGAAGGAGGTATAGCTTACATCACGATTGATTACAATACCTATGTAGTTCCTGCACGTCATTATTTCTGGATTCCTCAGGGCTTGCCGCATGTATTGAGAATAGGGTATTCGGCAACAGTACTTCGCTCTTTGTACTTTTATGCGCATGATGATGACAAAAATCCTTTTTACAGTAAGCTGGGTATTTATCCGGCTAATGAGCTTCTTATTCGCATGATCAATTACACGGAGTGCTGGGATGGAGTAAATGTAGGCAAGAAAAATAAAAACTTTGAATTTTTGGTAGCGTTGAAAAATATATTGCCCGAACTCAATAATCAATCCCTTCCAATTGTTCTTCCTATTACAGAAGATGAACGTATGTTAAAAATAATCCGGTACCTGGAAAAGAATATAGGAGCGCAACACAGTTTGAAAAGCGTCAGCAATAAGTTTAGTATAAGTGAACGTTCAATTTCACGCTTATTTCAATCCAACCTGCACATATCGTTTCTCCAATATTTAAAGACACTTCGTATCATCAGAGCAATTGAATTATTGCTGAAAACAAATAAAACAATCAGTGAGATCTCTTTTGCCGTCGGTTACGACACATTGGGCGCCTTCAGCAATACTTTTTATTCATTTACTCATTCACGTCCATCCGATCTTAGAAAAAGCATCAAAGGATAATGGATGTCCATCTTCAATCTGTTCAGATGGCTGGAATAGATAAATTATTGGCTGTTTAGAAGAAATGCATACTTCTAAATGCACGTAAATTTGTGCGCTATAATTCAGTAAGTAATGACAAATAATGAAACGCAGTGTGTTCATCAGCTTGTTGGATCAGCGAATTCAACATTTGGGGTAACTTCCGCTATGTTTACTTCAACAGCTTACGATTCTTCTGAATCAGATGATCTGGTATATCCTGGTTTTTTTTCTACAACAAACCAACAACGATTGGGTGCCATCGCCGCTGAATTGGAGGGCGGCGCATGGTGCCTGGCTTTCAATTCCGGTATGGCTGCCATAACAGCAACTATTCTTTCACTCGTGAAGTGCGGTGATCATATTATTTTTTCAAAACACATATATGGTGGAACATGGAGGTTTGCCAATGAGGAATTAACGGAGAGGGGGGTAACGTTTAGTTTTGCTGATAACAGTCTATCAGACTTGAAAGCAAATGTACAAGACAATACAAAACTGATTTATCTGGAAACACCCTCTAATCCTTTATTGAGTATAATTGATCTTCAGGAGGTGTCGAAGTGGGCACGAAAAAACAATATCATTACGATACAGATAATTTATTAAGGCTATCCGTGGGAATAGAAGATGCGAAAGATATAATAGATGACTTGAAACAAGCGTTAAATACCTTGTATCTATAATCAGTTTAATGTACAGCATAATAAAGGATAAATTTGTCTTTTATTTTTTATCTGCTAACTTTGTTGCGTTCATCAATCCGGATTTGACAAGAAGAATTTAATTAAGCAGAAACAATATTAATCTATTTTATTATGACAACAGAACAAAAAGAACTTATCCTGGCAACTGCCCCCGTTCTTAGAGAACATGGAGTGTTGCTGACCACTCATTTTTATAAACGTATGTTTGAACACAATCCTGAATTAAAGAATATATTCAATATGGGTAACCAGCAAAGCGGTAAGCAGCAGACAGCGCTTGCCAATGCTGTGCTGGCGTATGCTGAAAACATAGCCAATCCATCTGTATTAATGCCCGTCATCGATGATATTGGCCACAAACATGCCAGTTTAGATATTCGCCCAGAGCATTATATCATTGTGGGAAATCATCTGATTTCTTCTATTCAGGAAGTATTAGGTGAGGCAGCTACACCTGCAATAATAGATGCATGGACAACTGCCTATAATCAATTAGCCAAAATTATGTCAGGACATGAAGCCGGCTTATATGAAGCGCAAACGTTGAAGAAGCATGGATGGACAGGCTGGAGGTTATTCAAAATAGTGCGGAAAGAAATGGAATCAGCGGAAATATGCTCCTTCTATTTATACCCTGCTGATGGTGGCAACGTACCTCTTCATAAACCAGGACAGTATATCAGTATTAAACTGCTTTTACCTGAATTGAAAATGAATCAAATCCGTCAATACAGTATTTCAAGCGCGCCATCGGAAGCATATTACCGTATTTCTGTTAAACGTGAAACAGATAGCACGTTGGATATAAATGGCATGATCAGTAATCAACTGCACAATGAAATAAAAGTGGATTCATTTGTGGAGCTCAGCGCACCCGCTGGAAATTTTGTATTGCCGGATAATGTAGACTCACCTGTTATGTTTATTAGTGGTGGAGTGGGTATAACACCTTTCATAAGCATGATAGAACATTTAAAGCAACAAGGCGCAAGAATTCCTATCACTTGGCTGCATGGTTGTAGAAATGAATCGGTTCATGCATTTAGAAAACAGCTGGAGGTGATTTTTGGAAATAATAACAATTTACAGATGTATACATTTTATGATCAGTGTACGGAAGAAAATAAAAAAGATACTATTTATGAAGGCTACCTGGATATGAACCGGATTGATTCATTAAAACATAAACCGGGAACGAATTATTTTATTTGCGGTCCGTCCTTTTTTATCCGGAAACAATTTAATGATTTAAAGAAATTAGGGATTGACGGAAAAAATATCTTTTTTGAAGAATTCGGACCTCAGTTATTACATTTAAATTAATTTCTTAATGCTGAAGGATTGTAATAACAGTCTTTCAGCTTTTAATTGTTACTTTATTTGATATTATTTAAAGGTCTTATAAACACCAATATATTTATTTCACTTGCTGCGGTCTTTCTTACTGTAGAAACACAAATTCAGTTGGGAATGCAACCGCAATGGCATCCCTATTTGTTCATTATATTTTTTGCTACTTTATTTGAATACAATATCCATCGGTTCATTACCATTTTAACAAATAAAAAAGCATTAGACTCCATTAAGCATAAATGGGTAAAAGAGCACATCTATTCTTTCTATGTTCTTGTATTTATTTCAGCAGCAGGGTTTGTGTGCGTATCGCTGATGGCTAAGAAGGAAGTATTACTTACGCTGGCACCAATTGCCGTATTGACACTTTTCTACTCTACTCCAATTTTCAAAAACGAAAAAAATATTTTCAGGTTCAGAGAAATACCTTACCTGAAGATAGTTATGATCTCCTTTGTTTGGTCTGCATCTACCATCTTATTACCCATTATTCAGGCAACTGGATCTTACGATAGCATGCATGTGATGTTAATGCTTATGGAGCGCTTCTTCTTTGTTTTTGCGATCACAATTCCATTTGATATCAGAGATATGAAAGCAGACAAATACGATGGAGTAAAAACAATTCCGCTACTATTTGGTGAACGGACCTCTCATTTCATATCTTATGGTGCCTTGACGTTTTTCCTTTTTATCTCCTTCTTTCATTATCAGGACTTACGAATCATTGTGGCACTAAGCATCTCCGCAATAACGACCTTTATATTCTTATGGTCTGTAAAAATCAGGGCCTTGCCTTATTACCATTATGGAATTTTAGATGGAACCATGTTGCTCCAGGGCATACTGGTATTAACTTTTTATTACTTTAAATAATTTGCAATGAAAAAAGATACAATTTTAAACAATGGAATACCAATTTCTGTGTCGATGGAACCTACATTGGAACGGGAGAATTTTAAGCCTCATCAACCAGCGGATAAGAAGCGTTTATTTACCATTGCCGGTTTAGCGATGTTGATTGCTATTTGCATCAGCTTTATAGCTAAAATATTGGTATATCTGATCAACCTCATTACCAATATTTCTTTTTATGGAAGCTTTTCCATTGAGCCTTCCAATCCGGCTCATCATACCTATGGAATTTTTGTTATAGTCATCCCGGTTATAGGGGGGGGAATCGTTGGATTAATGGCATTCTATGGTTCAAAAGCGATTCGGGGGCATGGCATACCGGAAGCAATGGAACAAATCTTAACCAATCAAAGTAAAATTAAACCTTCCATTACGTATTTAAAGCCTTTGTCGGCAGCAATCTCTATTGGAACAGGCGGGCCGTTTGGTGCGGAGGGTCCGATCATAGCAACGGGTGGTGCATTGGGCTCTACGCTTGGCCAATTGCTGAAGATAACACATCACGAACGGAAGGTATTGCTTGCAGCTGGCGCAACGGCCGGGATGTCGGCTATATTTGGTAGTCCCATTGCCGCTATTTTTTTAGCCATTGAATTGTTGTTATTTGAATTTTCTCCCCGATCCTTAATTCCTGTTGCACTCGCTTGCATTGTCGGTGCTGCTGGTCATCACCTTTTATTTGAAGATGGTGTGGTATTTCCAATGGATTTTAAAGTCGCTTATCCTTCCAATCCTGCGTTGGGAATGTATGCTATATTGGGCCTGGCGATAGGATTATTATCTGTCCTTGTCACAAAAATTGTTTATTTCATTGAAGACGGATTTGAAAAAATTCCGGTTCATTGGGCCTGTTATCCGGCCATTGGTGGCTTGGCTGTTGGAATTGTAGGATACTTTTCCCCACGCACCCTCGGTGTTGGTTATTATAACATAACGGATTTACTATCAGGCACACTCACACTGCAAGTCGTTTTATCACTGTGTTTACTCAAGTTTGTTTCATGGGCAATTTCATTGGGTAGCGGTACATCCGGAGGAACACTCGCTCCTTTGCTTACCATTGGCGGAGCAACGGGCGCTTTATTAGGGAGTGTTATTATTTACTGGTATCCTGCATCTGGTGTAACATTACCATTGGCAGCATTGGTTGGTATGGCAGCCATGTTTGCAGGAGCTTCAAGGGCTTTTCTCACCTCCATTGTATTTGCGCTGGAAACAACGGGTCAGTCAAACGCGCTTCTACCCTTATTAGCAAGTTGCACTACAGCCTATTTCACATCCTTTTTCATTATGGAAAATACAATCATGACTGAAAAGATAGCCAGAAGAGGGGTTAAAACTCCGCATTCCTATGAACCGGATGTGCTTGAAAAATTAACTGTTGAGCAGGTTCTTACCGATAGCGGAATGATTATCGGTGAAGAAAATACAATAAAAGAAGTTCGTGAATGGTATGCAGGAGAAGCAGCCGAAAACAAATCGAACTATTTTATAATTGCAAGTAAGGAAGGGACATACAAGGGAATATTAAGTTCCTCCAACCTGCTCAGTAATCATCATCCGGAAGGAAATACCGTTGTCAGTTTAGTTAAAAGGAATGGCATTCATATAAAAATGGATGACACACTAAAAGTAGCAGTAGAAACAATGGCAAAGGAAAATGTAGATGTTTTGCCTGTTATTTCATCAACGGAAAAAAATAACATACTTGGAATTTTGTCCTATCAGGATATCATTGCTACCTACAAGCATGGAATCAATGATCATGAAAAAAAAGATCCTGCTATTTCTTTAAAGCGCCGTAAATTAAAGATACTGGTTCATAAACATCATTAAAAGTGACACAAATTTGCATTTTATGAATATATTGATAATCGGATAAATTTATTCCGTTATATGTTTTCATATATTTGTGATTCAAATTTATATAAATCATGTTTTCAAAAGCCTGTGAGTACGGTATAAGAGCAGTTATATACATTGCTGTTCAATCAAATGAAGGGAAGAGGGTAAGTCTTAAAAGTATCGCAAAGGAAATAAATTCACCGGAAGCCTTTACGGCAAAAATACTGCAAGAGCTTGTAAAAAATGAGATCATTGATTCTGTTAAAGGCCCTAGTGGAGGATTTGAAGTGGAACAAAAAAAGATGAAAGATATTAAACTGAGTCATATCGTTTCTGCAATCGATGGAGACAGAATTTATAAAGGTTGCGGTTTGGGCTTAAAAGATTGTTCCGAAACGCATCCCTGTCCTGTTCACAATAAATTCAGAAAAATACGTACTGATCTCCGGAATATGCTGGAAAATACAACCGTATATGAACTATCGCTTGGGCTTAAAAAAGGATTGACGTTTTTGAAGACATAGTATAAAGAAACGCTACCCATTTCATTTAGGATAATAGTTAATATTATTAATTAAAATCTCAGTTGTTTAATATAGATTTGTTATCGATACCAAGCCAACTCAGATTAAAAATGGCAATTTAACAAATAAACGATACTCAATATGGGAAGAATAAAAAAAACATTGGAGGAAAAGATCATAAAAGTGTATTATAAAAAGGATGCACCAAAAGGTGCTATTTTTGTTTCAAAAGTGATTGAAAGAAAAGGCTTACTTGATATTTCAACGCAAAATAAAAAAGTATTAAAACCAAACGAAAGAATTGCTTATTTATACAGAATTTCAGTCAACGAAACCCCATCAACCGCTTCCAAACCAAATTGATCGGCAATTGACCTGGTCATTTCTAGACGCAAATAGTACAACGATATGAAAATTACCTCACATGATTTAAATGAGGTCTGGAATTAACAAAGATCTTGAAAAAACAGATAATATAAATGCTGAGTAAATGCTTAAATGAAGATTTTCGTTTCGCATCAGGTTTAATGCCGGCAGACGGTTTAGAGCTTTTTATTCACATCGAGTGTAGTTGGGGATCCTGAATAAACAAACAAGGAAATAATTTCTTAGATCAACTAAATTAACAAACTATGAAATCGGGAAAAAAGCTTTGGATTGCATTTGCCATGGTTACGGGTATTTCATTTGCTTGTAAGCTCCCCTGAAAACTGTGCCATTTGAAATTAGATAAAAATCTTTAATTTT
>DAORKB010000050.1:0-17248 GCA_035439365.1 Bacteroidia bacterium | reverse complement strand
AGCTCCCCATTCGCCTTTTTCCAGGTACATGTTTTTTATGTCCGTCTCGGTAATATCGGCAGTACTGATGGCGCCAATGCTACCATCGGTCCATAGTAAATGGAACCAGGGTTGAAAGCGTGCAAGTAGTTGTGGTTTTATATTGGGGTGTTTGTACATATAATAATTGATGGCATCGGCATGTGCGTTCAATAATTTTTTGAGCCATTCGGGAGCAGCTTGGTAATCGGCTTTAGCATCGAGGCTGTCCAATAAAATTCGATTGAGTAAATCGGCAGCCAACTTTGTTTCACCTTTTAGTTCGGACAAACGACCGAGTTTATCAATGTAGTTGAGTTCCACGCGTGGAAAATCATCTTCGCATTGTGCGTACATTAAACCGAAAACAGCGTCGGCATCTGTTTTTCCGTAGATGTGGGGAATGCCCCATTTATCGCGGATGATGGTGACTTGTTGGGATTGTTGTTTCCAACGGGAGATTTCCTCTTGCGAAAAGGGTTGTGCAAAGAGGGAGAATGGGAAGAATAGGAGATAAAAAAGGTTTTTCACGATTAGTTTAGTGAGATAGAAGGTTAAATATAGTCACTAAAACCAGAAATACAAATCAAACAAAAGGCCGCTTGTAACTCTTTTTGTGTTCGATAAGGAATGGTTAAAATACATCTGTAAGATGCCTAAGCTCATAATCAGCGCGTAAAAAAATCTAATAACAGCTATAACTCGTGAGAATTCTACACTAATTACCACCAATTAAAATCACTTAGGTTGATTTTTTTAGTTGCGTTTCTACAATTTGGTAGCATTAACTCACACTCATAATTTTGACCAATGTCGATTATTTTTAAGCTATGTTTGCTTTTATAAAATATTTCCAATTGTTGTTTAACATTATAATTTCCAATGCCGGTAGAAATGATATTGTCTCTCGATCTTTTTTTTCTGTTTATTACTTTGAATCGTATCCAATCAGTTGAAATTTCTAGTAAAATTGATATTGGATTATCTTTCGAATAACTCTCACCATGTTTAAATGCATTTTCAATAAATGTGATCAGGATACGCGGTAAAATATATTTATTGGAAATATCACCTGTAATTTCAAAATTGACGTAAACATCTTTATATAAACATTTCTGCAACCCAATGAAATTGTAAATATACTTAATTTCATTTTTTAAGGGTATAAGTTTATTGCATTTACTTTCAATATTTTGCCTAACCATCTCAGAAAAAAGTTCAAGAGCCACAGCACCTTCCTTCGAATTTTTGTGAAGTTGATTATGGCAATAATTTAAAAAACTTAAAGTAATATGTGAATTGAATTGATTTTTAAAAAAACTTAATTTTCTCATAAGCAAGAGTTTTTCTCTTTCACCTTGATTTCTAATCTCAGTAATATTTACCTTTTTTTGAAAAGCAGGATATGCTGTAATTAGAATTATAAAAAAAAATATTATTTGATTCAAAGCAAGAGAATAAATTGGGTAACCCTCATAAAAAGCGCCACTAACTCCACTTGATGAAATTGCCTTTAAAGCGATTGAGAAAGGGGTAAAGGCAGGTTCGTTTCACTTTATAAAGCTCTTTATGGAGTATCGTTTTGGCAAACCAGTTCAGCAAATTGAAACAGGAAATGAAAATGATTCTGTCATAATCATTGATTGTTAAATCTCAATTAAGCGAAAAAAAATGTGATAAAAAAGCCCTTTTATAACCATTTTTTCGAAAAATTGGCCTGACAATCAACGTGTTGCAAAATACGAAAATAACGATTTATCACATCGTACGCGCATGCACTAATTCCCTCGCGCATTTCGTTAATTCATTTTTTATATTTACAGTTAAATACGAAAAATGGAGCAAGAAAAACAAGATCAGCTTATTCAAGAAATTATAAATGATTTGAATTTTACCGGCGCAACTTCCGGCATGTATTATCGAGCGGAAAAAAACATATCGGAATCAGATTGGTATGATATGATGGCTTTTTTAATTAGGGAAAAAATTATAGAAGAGAACGTCGAACAGAGTGATGTCTATTACATTACCAATGAAGGTCGCAGATTTGTGGGTGACAAGTATCTGCAACTAAATAGAAACGAAAGAGAAAAAAAACAACTTGAGCTAACAAAACAACTTGAGCGGGAAAGAAAAGAAGCTGAAAAACTTGATACCGATTTAACTCTCGCAAAATGGCAAAAAAAGGTTTTCTGGCCTGTTTTGATTGGTGGTGCTGTCGGAGGCGTTTGTGGAATTATATCGCTTTGGATACAGTTAAATACGAAACCTGTTGTAAAATACGTCGGGGTTGATAGTAAAGGACACACACTTGAACTTCCTAATCGATAAAATCCAAGTACTTCTTTTTCCTGGATTCATTGAAGGGAAATGGGTATTTTTAAGGTATACTAAAAATATGCTGCAAATCGATCAAATAAAAGGCTTTATTTCCCAAAATTTTATCCAGGATTTTAGGTGTTATTCTGAAAAGAATGTCATTTTTCAAGCAAATGGCGAACACCTTATCATTGTTACAGATATTGGATTATTTCCTCATGAAGTCGTGGAATACTACCTTATGGATTACTTTGACGAAGAAACGAAACGTAATAGGTTCATAAAATGGATGGTCCAAAATCACTTTGATGTACTAAACGACTGAAATTTTCATCAGAAAACTCTTTAACAGAAAGTTATCTTTGCTTTTAAATTCCCTATTTATGACTCAATATGAAATTTACACAACTGTCTTTGCGGCTATCGTAGCTATATCAACAGTAATTACATGCATTGCAAGCTTCTCTTTGATTAAAGAAACCAAAAGAATGCGTCACGCGCAGGCAGAGCCGCAAATTATTCCTTATTTCAAAAATGGGGATTTTGATATTACCCTCTTTTATTTAGTGATTACTAACGTAGGCCAAGGTGTCGCTTATAATGTAAGCTTCCAAATTAAAAAGGAATTCGATATTCCAGAAGAACCTATGATAAGATTAGATAAATGTGCAATAATCAATACAGGGGTTAATTTTTTTCCTGCGAAGATGAAACATGAATATTTTATGGGGACCTTTGCGCACAATCATAAGAAAATCGTTGATTCAAGTGTAGAGTTAAAAATCACTTACAAAGATGTTTTCGGCTTCGAAAAGCAAGAAAATTACTTGTTAAACCTAAAGGAAATTGAAGGTAAGAGTAGAATTACGCCGCCAGATTCCGAAATAGGAAGGATAAGTTATTACTTAGAAAAAATAAACAAAACGCTAATTAAAGCTAAAGAAGAAGCTTAAAAGGCTTGTATTCGATTGCTCAAATGAGCAGCAAAAGTAACATTTTGTCACTTTTTACGTTTAAAACCAAAGAAATAAGTTAAAGAAAAAAAATTTTAACCATCTCGTTATCAGGTATTTATATTTTGCAATGCTCTTGTAGATGTTAAAATTTTTTATAGGTCGTTTATTTGTATATATATTTGCACCGCTCACCCTACCATATTAGGAGGAAGGAGTTTCGAAGCCCGATATGCCAAGATGTGTACCGGGCTTTGCGGTTCAATAAACCTTATCCAATTTACGTTTCAATTTTTGTTCAATCTGCCTTTTACCTCCCGGTTCATTAAGATGATATGCTGTTAATAGATAATAATCCAATTCACTTCTTTGAGGTTCTAAGATTATGACATATTCTTTAGCTACATTGTAAATGTATGTCCTTATTACATCTCTGTTCTTGATTCTATCTTCATAGCTAAAAACTTCCACAGTATTATTTTCTTCAACCTTTTTTTCATCAGTGTGATGCCGAATCCAATGTAGACGCTGTGATCTATTTAGTTCGAAAACTCTTGACCCTAGTTTTTTGTTTTTTTCGTCTTTTTCTTCTCTCGTCGTTAAGTGTCCAAAAAGAACTTCCATCGAAGAAACACCATCTTTCTTTGTGGGGCGGATAGATTTCTTTCTAAAATTAAAATCGGTAGTTTCCTGAATGTCTTTCTTGAAAACACCTGTTAACGAAACTGTTCTATTTTCAGGACTTAAGCCCACAAGATCAAGAAGATCAGAATATCTTTTTATCAGATTTAAAGGCATAGGAATTATTTCAGATCAATAAAAAATAGATTAAACTTTGGACTTCCTGGGCGAGTAGAGCGTGTTAGAGAGGAACCACTATTAGCTTGAATTTTATCAATTATTCGTTTTTTCGCAATTACCTTGATATTACCACGAACGTTATACGAAATAGCACCCATTATAACATCCGTTAACTGCATTAATTCGCTTTCGTGTGATCTAATATTTTGCAAAGTTCTTACTGCGACATAATTCTTGTTTAAGAAATTTTTTAGCCCGTTAGCTTTTTTGTGGCTTCGAGTGTCTTTTATATCTAAATAGATATTGTAATTATTTTCAGGTAGAATTTTTTTGTTTAATAACTGATAGTACATTTTGTAATAAAACTCATCATGGCTTTGATTATGCGCTTCATGATTAATTTGCGACTTGTCAATTACAATTGCTCGAAATTGAAGATCCGTGGCAAAAAAATAATCAATCAAGTCACCGTACAATTGATATTTCGATTTTGACAAAGCACTCCATTTCAACTCTCCTTTAAGAAAATGTTTTTGTTTAATTTGGCGAATATTTTCACTATGTAACCTAACTTGATTATAAGGTGAGCTTATAAACCCGATTAACATGTAAGGTTTTCCGTCCCTTTCAAGATGACAACTTTCATCGCAGTAGAAATTAAATGTTTTTGGGCGAATCGCTGAGGTGATTAATTCATTCATACAACAAAAATAGAATAAAGACCTATCTCATGAAAATGTACTGCTAACTTTTTAAAAGAGGACACGAAACCGGACACACTCAAACAAAAACCCCTTGCAAACAATTCGTTTACAAGGGGTTTCTTTATTTCGGTGTTGTCCGATCAGGTCTCGAACCTGAACTCTTCTGGACCAAAACCAGACGTGTTGCCAATTACACCATCGGACAATTTCCAACCTTTGATTTACTGATTGGGCTGCAAAAATAATAAATTAATTTTATACACAAAATTTATTTTAAAATCTTGAGTTGAAATTCGCGAATTATGGCTCCTTTTCATTATAATATTTTAACACCCGGGGTTCAATATATTTTCTATCTTCGCAATCGTTTAAAAATAATAAAGTAATTCAAAAATCATGAATATCTCTAATTATCAGCGCCTTAACAACATAGTTGGTTGGTTTGTGTTTCTTATAGCCACATTTACCTATTTGAGTACCATTGAATCAACAGCCTCTTTTTGGGATTGTGGAGAGTATATAGCCTGTGTATTTAAATTAGAGGTTGGTCACCCTCCTGGGGCCCCATTATTTCTGCTGATAGGGCGTTTCTTCAGTTTATTCGCTATGGGCGATGTCACAAAAGTGGCGTTGATGGTCAATGCCATGTCGGCTTTATGCAGTTCTTTTACCATTTTATTTTTATTCTGGAACATTACGGTGTTTGCCCGCAAAATATCGGATCAAAGCGGAGAATTGACGCAAGGGAGAATGATTGCCATTTTTGGAGCGGGAGCTGTTGGTGCGTTGGCTTATACATTTAGTGATTCTTTTTGGTTTTCGGCAGTTGAAGGTGAGGTATATGCGATGTCCAGTTTCTTTACAGCAATTACTTTTTGGGCCATTTTGCGTTGGGAGCGTGAAGCTGACGAGCCACATTCGGCACGCTGGATCATTTTAATTGCGTATTTGGTTGGATTGGCACTAGGTGTCCATTTATTGAATTTATTGGTTATCCCGGCAATTGTATTTATTTATTACTTTAAAAAATATGAAAACATTACTACCAAAGGGATCGTCTTCTCTGGTATTATTTCAATTGTTATTTTAGGAGTTATCCAGGCGGGTATCATTCCGGTTATTGTTAAGTTGGCTGCCTGGTTTGAGATTACCGCTGTTAACAGTCTGGGATTACCTTTCAACAGTGGAACTATTATTTATGGAATTGTTTTAATTGGAGGTATCATCTTTGGCTTACGCTATACAAAAACCAAAGTAAAACCAATTATGAACACCATTGTCCTTTGTTTTACGGTAATTTTAATTGGATACTCCAGTTTTTTTGTATTGGTTATCCGTTCTCAGGCCAATACGCCAATGGATGAAAATAACCCGGAGAATGCGGTTAACTTATTATCTTATCTAAACCGTGATCAGTATGGAACATGGCCCGTTTTGTATGGGCAATATTTCTCAGCACCGCTTGACAGCAAAAAACCGTACAAAGATGGAAATCCGCTGTATGTAAAGGATGAAAAAAAAGGGAAATATGTTATTGCATACGATCGTAAAAACTCCATTCCAAACTATGATCCTGCATTTTGTACCATTTTCCCAAGAATGTGGAGCGATCAACAACACCATGTTCGTGGATACAAAGCCTGGACAAACCCAAGCAATTACAGACATAAAACAGCAATGAATCCGCAAACAGGAGAAGAAGAATCCATTGAGCTTCCTACGTTCGGAGAAAATTTAAAATTCTTTTTTAAATATCAGATTGGCCAGATGTACGGACGTTACTTCCTGTGGGACTTTGTAGGCCGCCAGAATGAGATTCAAGGACATGGCCAACCGCATGAAGGAAACTGGATGACGGGAATACCAGGTTTTGATAACCCTAATATTGGAGGAATTACAGAAGGGTTGCCTGATGGATCTGATAACAACAAAGGTAAAAATGCGCTTTATGGTTTACCATTGTTATTAGGTATGATCGGTTTGTTTTATCACATTAAAAAAGACAACAAGAGTGCAACCGTAGTCGGCCTATTATTCTTTTTTACAGGTTTGGCAATTGTTATTTATTTGAACCAACGAACGTTTGAACCACGTGAACGTGATTATGCGTATACAGGATCCTTTTATGCATTTGCTATCTGGATAGGATTGGGTGTAATGGCCATTTTTGATTTCCTGCAAAAGAAAATAAGTCAAACTACCGGAGCAGTGGTTGCTACAACAGCATGTTTATTGGCTGTTCCAACAATCATGGCGAAAGAAGAATGGGATGATCACAACCGTTCTGACCGATACATTGCAAGAGATTTTGCAGCCAACTATTTAAATTCATGTGCACCAAATGCCATTTTATTCACCAATGGAGATAACGATACATTCCCGCTTTGGTACGCACAAGAAGTAGAAGGAATACGTACGGATGTGCGTGTTGTTTGTCTGGAGTTATTGAATACCGATTGGTACATCGATCAATTGGTTCACCGTGCGTATAAATCAGCACCGGTTCCTTTCTCCTTGAAGAAAGAACAATATCAGGAAGGAACGAGAGACGCTGTATTCTTCCAGGATCGTGGAATCAAAGGATTTATTCCGGTGAAAGAGTTAATGGATTTTGTTTCAAGTGATGATCCCGCACATAAATTAGATTATGGAAACGGAAGGTCCTACAACTTTTTCCCGACAAAAAATATGCGTGTACCGGTTGACAGTGCAACTGTCGTAAACAATGGAACCGTGCCAAAAGCATTAGCAGGACGTATCGTTAAAAATATTGATTGGACAATGACTGGAAACTATGTTCAGAAAAACGATCTAATGATTATTGATTTACTTGCACACAACAACTGGGAGCGTCCGATTTACTTTGCTGCTACAGCGCCTGCAAGCTCTTATTTAGGACTTTCTCAATACCTTCAATTGGAAGGGTTAGCGTATCGATTGGTACCAATTAAACAAAGTGAACAGGAAACACAACAAGAAACCCGCATTGCTACAGATACGATGTACAACAATGTAATGAACAAATTTGCCTGGGGTGGAATGGAAGTGAAAGGAAAATTCCTGGATGATGTGTTTGTTCGTTCGTGTGCGTTAAACATCCGTCAACGCATGGGTTCATTAGCTGCAGCCTTAGTTGAAGAAGGTAAAAAAGATAAAGCAATTAAGGTGTTGGATAAAATAGTGGAAGTGACACCTCAGGAAAATGTGCCTTATGATGTTACCATGTATGCTGTGATATTGGCGTATTACCAAGCTGGTGCAATGGAAAAAGCAAATGATATTTCGAAAAAAGTGTTTGACAATTTTGAAACGAACCTCAAATATTATTATGCATTTGATAGAAAGCGATTACCGGAGTTTGGTAATGATCCAGCGCAGGCACAAGATATTTTGGAGCGCTTGATTTATTTTGCACAAAACTTTAAGCAACCGGAGTTGGAAAAACAATTTCAGGCACGGTATAATAAACTGGTGCAAACATATAACCTGAGCTCGGGCATGCAAGTGCCGCAGCCCACACAACAACAATAAAATAAAAAATGCGCTCCATCAGGGCGCATTTTTTATGAAACGCTATTTTTGAGTTATGTATTCTGTTCAACCACCTTCCATCCTTCGAAAGCTTTACACCGATGGTGTATGGAGAATGAATGAACTGGAAAAAAAAATTTACCTCACCTTCGATGATGGACCAATACCTGAAGTAACACCATGGGTGCTGGATGTGCTAAAGGCTCATGCTGTTCCTGCAACTTTTTTTTGTGTTGGAGAAAATGTAAAAAATCACACAACGATTTATCAGCGAATTTTAAATGAGCATCATGCAGTGGGTAATCACACCTATAATCATGTTGATGGATGGGACACTCCGTTAACGGAATATATGCAGAATATAGAGGAGTGTGCAAAATATATAGATACCAACCTATTCAGACCTCCCTATGGACGCATTCGTAAAAAACAAAAAGAAGCTGTTTCACAACAATACACCATCATTATGTGGGATGTATTGAGCAAAGATTATGATGCGCAAACAAGCCCGGAACAGTGTTTTCAAAATGCATGTAAGTACGTTCGAAATGGTTCCATCATTGTTTTTCATGATAGCTTGAAAGCAAAGGAAAACATGCAATATGCGTTACCGAGGTTTATTGAATTTGCGAAAAAAAGGGGATTTGAGTTTTGTAAGTTGTAGCGGAATATGAAACACTTATGTTCATTAACAGATAGGCTGCTTGAACTGACATCATCGCGCATTCATCACAATTTTAAACGAATCCTTTCTAATTTTTGTCTTTAGACCCCAACCGCATCGCCACATACGTTTCTTCAACAGGCAAACTCTGTCTGCAATAATCCAGTTTTTCCTGAATAGATGGAGGATACATACTTACTTCTTTAAAGCCAAAGGGTGTAAAAAAGTGAGGAATGATACAGGTTAAATAAATGGGTCGCTGCTGTTGTTCGATGAGTTTAGCAGTGATTGCTTTTCCAATACCTGTATTACGGTGCGATGGAACAACACCCAGGGAGCACAATTCAATACAATCGGAATGTTGCCATAAGCGGCCAAAGCCAAGTAACTGATGTTGACGGAAAGCTGCACAGAATTGTTCTTTTTTCAGTTCACGATTATCCAATTCAAATTCCTGGATAAGTCTGCAAATCTGTTTAAATTGATCCTCAGAAGGTACAGCAAAGTGGAGGTGCATGATAAAAATAAAAACGCTGCTACTAAAATAGCGTTGTATTTAGTAACAGCGTGTTAGATAATGTTAGTGATGATGACCGTGTTCACCATGTACGTGTCCGTGTGCAATTTCATCTTCTGATGCAGTGCGAACTTCCAATACTTCACCTTTAAAGTGAAGATCTTTTCCTGCCAGCGGATGATTGAAATCCATTTTTACAAACTCCGTTGTAATTTCTTCTACCTTACCATATAAGCGGTGTCCTTCGTTATCAACCATTGGTAATGTTACACCAACTTTTACATTTTCAGCATCTAATTTTCCATCTTCACCTAAAAAAGCAGCAATAGGAATCATTACTACATGCTGTTCGTCACGAACGCCGTAACCACGTGCATGGTCAATAAAAAAATCAAAGGTATCACCTGCTTTTTTGCCTCTCAGGTTGGTTTCAAAGTCTTCCAGTAAACCGCCGGCACCAAACAAGAAAACAAAAGGGTGTTCTTTACTGGTTTGTTCAACCTGTTCACCGGTTGCTTTAAGTGATAAATTATAATTTACCGAAACTACTTTGTTGTTGTCAATAACCATGTTGTAGAATTTTAAATTTTCTAGAATTTATAATAATTAAATAAGGCGTCAAAAATATAGTAAATCAAGGAATTAACAGATAAAAAAATCATTTATTTTAGGAGGATTCTTGGATTTAAGGATTAAAGGACTCTGTATGGATGGATTTTCAGGATATGATTCTAGAAAATTTTCTCCAAAACGATCCTATATAATCTTCAAATCCAAGAATTCTACTAAAATAATACGTAGCTTTACTAGCTTTTTTAAAAAATTATTAGGATGATTATGGACTACCCGAATTTGATCAAAAGTAAACTACCAAATGTAGGAACGAATATTTTTTCAGTGATGAGTAAGTTGGCCACGGATCATCAGGCAATTAACCTTTCTCAAGGGTTTCCGGATTTTCCGTGTAGTCAGGAATTGGTGAGTTTGATCAATAAGCATATGAAAGCAGGGCATAATCAATATGCTCCAATGCCAGGTATACCGGCACTTCGCGAGATACTAGCACAAAAAACGGAAGAATTGTACGGAGCAAAGTATGATCCCGAAACAGAAATAACTGTTACTGCTGGAGGAACACAAGCGATCTATACTGCAATATCAGCGGTAATCAGAGAAGGGGATGAAGTTATTGTTTTTGAACCGGCATACGATTGTTACCAGCCTGCAATAGAAATGAATGGTGGAAAAACAGTTTACCTTCAGCTGAAAGCACCGGATTATACAATAGATTGGGAGCAGGTAAAAAAAGTGGTGAACCATCGCACAAAGATGATCATCATCAATACACCACATAATCCTACCGGAAGTGTTTTATCAGCAAATGATATGAAAGAGTTGGAAAAGCTGGTAAAAGGAACGAAAATTCTGATTATTAGTGATGAGGTGTATGAACACATTATCTTTGATGATAAAAAACACCAGAGTGTTGCACGTTTCCCGGCACTGGCACAACGGAGTTTTATCATATCATCATTTGGAAAAACGTTTCATACAACGGGTTGGAAAATGGGCTATTGTGTAGCACCAAAACAACTGATGGCAGAGTTTAGGAAAGTGCATCAGTTTCTTGTCTTTTCTGTAAACACCCCAATTCAACACGCATTGGCTGAATACCTGAAAGAAAAAGAACATTATCATGAATTAAGTAAATTTTATCAGGAGAAGCGGGATTACTTTGCGAAACTGATAAAGGGATCGAAATTCAAATTTACACCTGCTTCAGGAACATACTTTCAATTGCTGAGTTATTCAAGTATGAGCTCGGATAAGGATACGGATTATGCCGTGAAGCTGACAAAAGAAAATGGAATAGCATCTGTTCCGATCTCTGTTTTTTATCATGAAGGATTGGATAATAAAGTATTGCGTTTTTGTTTTGCGAAGAAGAATGAAACACTAGAGAAAGCAGCAGAAATTTTAAATAAAATATAACCAGCCTTCGCTGAAGCTTCGGCCGGCGAGGGAAGAAAAGAGAATATAAAATTAAGGTACCATGAATGATTTAAAAGTAACACTGATTCAATCAAGTTTATTTTGGGAAAACAAACCAAAAAATTTAGAACAGTTTTCGAAAAAAATAGATGATATAAAAGAGGCAACGGATTTAATCATACTTCCGGAAATGTTTAGCACAGGTTTTAGCATGAAGCCTGAAAAGCTGGCGGAGACAATGAAGGGAGAAACGATAAATTGGATGAAGGAAAAAGCAAAGAAAAAAAACTGCGTTGTTGCAGGAAGTTTTATTTGCGAAGAAGACGGGCGTTATTACAATCGTTTGTTATGGATGAATCCGGATGGAAGCTATGTAAAATACGATAAACGTCATTTGTTTAGCATGGGCGATGAACACAATCATTATGCAGCAGGTGAAGAAAAAATAATTGTTGAATTAAAAGGTTGGAAAATTTGCCCGTTGATTTGTTATGATTTGCGTTTCCCGGTTTGGGCAAGAAATACAAAAGATGCATCTTATGATGTATTGATATATGTTGCAAATTGGCCGGAGAGAAGAGCATACCCATGGAAGACATTATTGTTGGCACGTGCAATTGAAAATCAAAGCTATGTAATTGGTGTAAACAGAGTAGGAGCTGATGGAAATGATATCACACATTCAGGTGATTCGGCGGTTATTGATGCCAAAGGAGAAATTATAAGCAACATAAAACCAAGCGAAGAAGCAATAGAAACTGTAAGCTTGAGTTATTCGGATTTGCAGGAGTTCAGAAAACAATTTCCTGCGATACTAGATGCAGATCAGTTTGCAGTTAAATCGATGACAACTTCTGTTGTGTAACAAATTACGATCACTGTAACCAAATTATTTTGGTTCAGTGATCTTCCATTCCAGATCAAGATCCCAATTAGAGCGGATGGTAATTACCTCCACATTGTACAATGTTTTTTCAGGTTGCTCCTTTCTTAAATAGTCGCCTGGATCCCACCTGCCATTTTTGTTTTTGTCAAAAATAACTTTCAGTTTATACGTTTGCGGGTAGAGGTAATCATAAAAAATGGTTTCCGAATTGGAGATGATATGTTGACGGACAATGTTTTCTTTGTCGTCTAAAAGTTGAATCATGTAATTTCCCGATGGGCTCTCAAATTTCACTTTTAGTTCGAGGGTGCCATAAAATTTTTCCTCTTTTGTTTTCCACATTAGCTTAAGTGAATCATTTGCAAACCCAAAAAAATCCGTAAAAGTGCCAGGGAGTATCAGAAGGGAATAGTTTGTATTTTCTTTCAATAAAGGGTTCCTGACTGATTTGGCAGCAATAGGGGTTTTTGGTGTAAACTTTTGCGTTGTTGTTAGGATAACAGGTTCAAACAGGGAATCTGTTCTTTTAAAAACAAGTGGTTTTGAATATGCCAGAGAATCTTCCTTGAGCATAACCGGAATGGACTCATTGATTTTTACAAGTGGTTGTGAAAAAGTGAATGCTAATGGATTATTTAAATCAACCATTCCGCTTAATGAGTTTTTGACAATTAATTTCAAAGGATTCCTTGAACTTTTTAAAGCAGCTTCTCTTTTAACCAATTTAAATTTAACAGTATCAAGTATGGTCCGCCCATTTAAGGTTTGTATAACCAAAGAGTCTTTATCAACGTGATCGATCCACAATGTGATACTGTCTTTCAGTTTGGAGTATTGAACCAGTTGTTTTATACCCTTAAACTGATCTTTATTTAATATGTTAATACCCAGACTGTCACTCTCAGCGCTAAAAACGAATGAGAATTTCCCATAACCCTCTTGTTGCTTTTTTTTGACAAAAAACTTTTTTTGATTTTCTTTTGATAAATTGATAACCAGGGCATCACTTTTTCCTGCTTCAATAAGGGTATCTATAAACCCCAGCACTTCACCTTCGTTGTATTTGTAATTGCTGTTTTCATCCTTGAGTGCAACAATTTTGTATTTACCCGGGCGGATATTTGTAATTTTAAATGCGCCCGCATCATTTGTTTTATCAAAGTATTCCGGTTGCTTTTTATAAATTGCACTATCACTGAAATCGCTATACAGCATGACAGTAATACTTTTCTCCGTTTTATGATCAAATGCATACAGAACATTTCCTGCAACACTTAATGAATCGATATAGCTGCCGGTAGAGAAAATATATTTAAAATCCTCAAGTGCTGTCGCTTCATGATTATCTCTTATGGCTTTTCCAAAACGTATGGTGTATGTTGAATTTGGTTTAAGTATTTCTTTTTTATCAAATTCAATAATAAGTGTTTTCTTTTTTATGGTGATTTCGGGCTGAAATTCCAGTGGTGGAGAAATGAGCAGTTGAGAATTCAGTTCCTGCAATTGAACAAACTCATCAAACGTGATCTCTATTGATTTGGAATTAAAATTTACAGAAGCACTATCCGGACGATAACGAACCACTTTGGGCGGTTTTCTATCGAATGCTCCTCCCGAAGGAGAGCCTTGTTGGGCGCAGGAGCTAATAAAAACACTTATAATAAAAAGAAAGGAGCAATAAGTAACAAACGTAAAAAGAGTATTCCTTAAATAACTAAATTTCATTTTCTAAAGACGAATTAGGCTCAGGATTGAGGAGCAATTGAAGTGATCAATTGCATTACTTGTTCCAAATAAATTTTATCGGTTTCATCAAAATAAGCGAGGTGTTCACTATCCACATCCAATATTAAAAACACTTCATTTTTTGCATTGAATGCGGGCAACACAATTTCTGACCGGGATAAAGAGCTGCACGCAATATGTCCGGGAAATTGATCAACATCTTCTACAACAATTGTTTTCTTTTGTTCCCAGGAAGCACCACAAACCCCTTTTCCAAAATTAATTCTCGTGCAGGCGATGGGGCCTTGAAACGGACCTAAAACCAATTGTTTATCTTTCACAAAATAGATCCCCACCCAAAAAAAGTCCATTGAAAATTTAAGGGCTGACATGATATTAGAAAGGTTGGCTATCCAATCTGTTTCACCTTCTACCAATGCTTTCAATTGTGGTAGTAAGGATTTATATTTTTCTACTTTTGTAGAACCGGTTATGCTTAATGATTCGGCCATGATAAATTTTGAGTAACAAAGATACTAAAAAGAGGCGATTAGAAAGGAAAATCGAATGAGGGTTTTAATTGGAAGCAAAGGCAATGGTTGCAATGCTGATGCGTACTCCTTCAATTTTTAAAAGCGCTTGTGCACAGGCTTCAAGCGTGGCCCCGGTGGTTACTACATCGTCTACCAATAAGATGTGTTTATTGAAAATAAGTTGTTCATTTTTGGTATAAAAAATATTTTCCACATTTTTCCATCGGGTAAACCGTGATTTTTTTGTTTGTGTTTCTGAGGCAAACGTTCTGAATAAGATAGTGGTATCCATTGCAGTATGCATACTTGAGGATAAACCTTCTGCAAAATAGGCACTTTGATTATAGCCCCTTTTCCGTTGTCTTTTTTTATGTAATGGAACAGGAATGATCAAGTCGATATCTTTGAAATGACTGGCATTCTTTAATTCATTACCGTATAATTTACCAATATCAAATGCAAGGTGCTTAACACCTTTGTATTTAAGCTGATGAATCAATTGTTGAACATGACCACCTTTGTTGAAGAAAAAATAAGCTGTTGCTGCTGCAAGATTTATTCTTCCCCAAAAAATTTTTGCTACCGGGTTATCGTTACTTAAATGGAAATCGGTTTTAGGTAAATGGTATTGACAATGTGTACAAATGCTATTTTCATTTTTAAAAAGCCGTTCACCACAAGAATAGCAGAGTGTAGGGAAGAATAAGGATATAAAATCACTCCATAGTTCCAGGAGTTTTTGACTGTTTCTTATGAAAGTACTGTTCATAAATTTAGCATTTATTAGGTAATAGCAAAGGCTATTTATTGGTAAATTGGGGCAGATGAAATCCACTACCGCTTTTAATTTGGGGTTAAAATTAGGGAGGATGGAGGACAAGATGAATTCCTTAAAATGTATTACTTTTACAAAGTTGAAAAATAACAATCCTAAACTATGAAAAACGATCAGGAAGAAAAAAAATCAGATAAAAGAGTAGTATTATGGATCTTGCTGGGACTATTGCTTGTTGGTAATGGGACATTTGGGTATCTGTGGTGGAAAGAAAAACAAAGAGGTGATGTGATAGTAGTAGAAAAAGAACAAGTCATTATAGAGCGGGAAAATGTAAAATCGGAGTTGTTGACATTACAGGATCAATATGCTACGTTGCAAACGAATGATTCATCCTTACAAGCAGAATTGGATCAAAAACGTACGGAAATTGCGCGATTGATTGAAGAAGCAGACAAGCATAAAGGAGATGCATATGAAATTTCACGATTAAAAAAAGAAACAGAAACGCTTCGCAAAATCATGAAGCATTATGTGGTTCAGATAGACTCCTTATTTACGATAAACAAAGCAATTTTAGCAGAGAAAGATAAAGTAAATGAAGATTTAAATGTTGAGAAAGGGAAATCGGATCAATTGTCGAAAGACAGAGACGCCTTGCAAAGTACAGTAAAATTAGGATCTGTACTGGAAGCAGAAAACCCGAAAGCAATTGGTGTTAAGTTTAAATCAGGAAACAAGGAAATAGAAACAAATAAAGCATCCCGTGCAGAACGCATTAAAGTATCCTTTACATTGGGTGAAAACAGAATCGCCAAAAAAGGAGTCAAGCCGGTATATGTTCGCATCATGACACCGGATGGAAAGGAACTCACGAAATCGGATGATGAAAGTAATTTGATAAACTTCAATGGATCGAGGGGCTTTTATGCGGGGAAAGAAGATGTGAATTACAACAATGAAAAAGTAAAAGTGGATGTATTTTGTGCCGGGCCAACGGAGTTTATTCCGGGAAAATATATAATAGAGATCATCTGCGATGAAGTAGTGGTGGGACAAACAGATATTACATTAAAATAAAATGAATCCGAATATCAACCCAGACGGGGAAAATTTGAATGCTGCTGAAAAAGAGTTTGAGAAGGTGTTAAGACCGGCAGAATTCGATGATTTTACAGGTCAGCAGGAGGTGGTTGAGAATTTAAAAATATTTGTAAAAGCAGCCAAACAACGTAGTGAAGCATTGGATCATGTATTGTTGCATGGCCCTCCGGGACTGGGAAAAACAACCTTAGCCAATATTGTAGCATCTGAGCTTGGTGTGAATATCAAAATTACATCGGGACCGGTACTTGACAAACCCGGCGATTTAGCAGGTCTTTTAACCAACTTGGAACCACATGATGTATTGTTCATTGATGAGATTCATCGATTAAGTCCGATCGTAGAAGAATATTTGTATTCGGCTATGGAAGATTACAAGATCGACATCATGATTGATAGTGGACCGAATGCAAGAAGTGTTCAAATCAAATTAAATCCGTTTACACTTGTTGGAGCAACTACCCGTAGTGGCTTGCTAACAGCACCATTAAGAGCACGATTCGGAATCAACTCCCGTTTGAATTATTACAATTCAGCATTACTGAAGAAAATAATTATTCGTGCTGCAAGCATTTTAAATGTACCGATTACCGATGAAGCAGCCGGTGAGATTGCACACAGAAGCCGCGGTACGCCGCGTATTGCAAATGCATTGCTCAGACGTATTCGTGACTTTGCACAGATAAAAGGAAATGGCAGCATCGACCTGGAAATTGCACACATTGG
>DAORKB010000049.1:0-17269 GCA_035439365.1 Bacteroidia bacterium | reverse complement strand
GCATTTGCAATTTTTTGTTTGGAGCTTGCATTTTCATTGATGCGTCCTAAAGCCATAGCATACGTATAGTGTGCATCGGCACTGTTAGCGTTTTTTTGAATGGCTTTCTTGGCCAGGTATTCTGCTGTTGCGTAATATTTTGGCTTTTCAGTTTCAGGAGCAAAGAAGAAACCGGATTTTGTATAGCAAAAGCTGGCGTTTGTTAAATAATTTAGTTGCGTTGAATCACTTTTCAAAAGCTGTTGAAAAGCTGCCAACGCTTCTTTATAATTATATTCTGTCTTTAATTTTAATGCTTTTGCATATTGCTCATCTGCTGTTTGTGCAGTTATACAGCTGGCTATAAAAAGGAACAGCAACGTCCATTTGAAATTTTGTAAAATCATGGTGTCGGTTTTTTATGTTTATTTTGATGATGCTCTGTTTTTTTCTTTGTGTTTTCTTTTGCTTCATCCAACGAATGGGAAGAATGAAGATCTTTTCCTTGTTTAGATAGTAAAGCAAGGTGGCTGTAAAATTTCTTTAAAACAAGTAATTCTTCATCTGTCAAATCCTCTATAGAAATAAGCCGGTTACTGGCTCTTTCTTCACAAGCAATCAATTCGTTTAATTTCAGTTGAATAGCAGTTGTATCTTTGTTTTGTGATTGCTGGATGATGAACACCATAATAAATGTAATGATGGTTGTTCCTGTATTGATAACTAATTGCCAGGTGTCTGAAAAACCAAAAACAGGTCCGGTAACCAACCACACAATAATGAGCAAAATGGCAGAGATGGTTGCAAAAGGACTACCGGTTGCCTTTGTAATTTTTGAGGCAAATTTATTATAACCTTTGGAAAAGGCACTCACTCGTTTGCTATCTGTTTTTTTTTCTGAATTGGTCATGAATAAATTTTAGAGATAATTAAAACGCACGGTTAATGCTACAAATAAAACGATACTGAACAAAATCTTTTTCAGTAGGTGGTTTTCTATTTAAGAAAAATGGGAAATCAAAACGGATGGTAAGTGGATTTACTGTTTGCAATACACCAAATTTTTTAATGGTGAATGCACACCCCAATCCCGCATCAACCCGGATATCACTCATTTTTAAAACGGTTTCAGTTGGCAGATTGTAATTAATAAATCCGGCATCGCCAAATGCATAAGTTACCAGTTTAAAGGTATTGGTAATCCAGTTTGTTTTTTTGATTTTGAAGAGACCGCTAAATTCCAGCTCTGCGTTTACAGCGGCACCTGTTTGTCCTCTATACGTATTTACAGTTGTTCCTTTGCTAGTAAGTTGTGGTGCCAGATAACCCGAATAGCCTCTTAAATTAAGTCCCCCACCATATTGGAAGTAATTGGTTTGGATCCCGATTTTTGCCCACGACGGATCAAAAAAGCCCTGCGAACGGGTATACTTGTTTTCCATCATTTCTTCCGGATTAGCTCCTGCAAGAAATAAAGAAGATTCTTTTGCCCAATTGGTTCCGGTTCCATATTGCGCGACAACACGCGTATTTAAATTTAATTTTCCAAGTTTCGTACGATTGATAACTGTGGCATTCAATGCCTGATAATTGTAATCGCTCATGAGCGCTGTTGAACGAAGTCCTACATGAATGTTTCCGCTTCCGGTTTTGTAACGATAGGTATGTTCAAGTCCAATGTTCAGCGTGTTATTTAATGCATTGGGTTCCCATTCCTTCGGAAGAAGCAGATAAGCGATAGCATCATAATCTTTCCGGTACATGGATTTAAAATAGAAATAAACTTTATTTTTTCCGCTCAGGTCCTTTCTGTCAAATCCAGCAACATACGCTCTTAGCCCATCCAATGCTTTTGCAGATAAATATACAGTTGATCCTTTCATGAATTTATCTGTTGCTGTGCGGTAACTCAATCGGTAGGATATGAGATCATATTCTGAGGGCCTCACAAAATCATAGCGATCCAAATAGGCTTGTCCCATGCCCATATTGAACCAGATGGCGGCATCAACAATGTGCCTGTAGTTCATATAGTGTCCATTGAGATTAATTCCTAACTTAACACCATCGTAACCATTGTACCATATATCTGGCCTTGCAAACAATTCATACCTCGTCCAATCAGCGGTATTGTATATTTTCGAATCAAACCGGTATTTGATGGAGAATTTTTTTTCATTGTCCAGCATATTTACATCTGCAATGCGGGTACTGCTATCAATTAATACATCATAAACCCCGCTGGGTATTTTAACGGTTGCAGTGTAGGTTGGTTTTACTTTATCCCAGCCGATCCAACGTGGTAGAACAGTTGCGGAAGTTTTTTTTACAAACCAGTTGTTAGGAATGTGAAAACTATAAATGCTATCATTTTTTCCGATCACAGAAAAATCAATCGGCATTTGCATTCCGTAGCGTTTGAATTTTATTTTGTATTCGTCTTTTTCTTTTCCTTTTCTTACCGATTTAATTCCATAATCAATTGTTTTTGATGTTTCCATCCATTCGTCAAAAAACCAATTCAGGTCCACGTGTGTATATTGAATAATTGAATTTCTGAAATCTTCAAAATAAGGATGAGCAAAAGTCCATTGTTTTACATAATGCTGCATGGCTTCCTGAAAAAGTTGATCCCCCAATACATATTGCAGGTTATACAGCATGGTTGCTGTTTTCATATACACATGCCGGTAACCGCCACCATGGCGAATGGCGCCGTTATACATATCTGAGTGAACGTTAATGTTGGTTTCCACACCGCGTGCTGCATCACCCATGTAACCATCGTATACTTCACTGTTACGAACATAATCCGGTTCGCTGAAACGTTCAACGTACTTTGATTTATATTTGTATCGGATGCGTTGCCTGCCATCAATTTTTTCATAGGTCCAGGTTCCCATAAATTGCGTGAAGCCTTCATCCAATGCAGCTCTGTATGTTTCATTACTACCGATCATTCCAAAAAACCAGTTGTGACTGATCTCATGCACAAATAAATCGCGATAGTCGGGGTCGAAGCCACCATCTAATGTAAGCATGGGGTATTCCATTCCGTCCTGTGCATCGGCAACTGTTATTTTAGGATAGGCATATCTTCCAAAATCTTCTGAATTAACCTGGATAACCTTGGCTGTATAGGATGCAGCATTTTGCCAATGAGCAGCGTGGGGTTCCTGAACAAAGGCATAGCATTTTATACCGTCCCATTCAGCCTCGCCAATGCGATAAGTAGGGTCGGTAGTAAGTGCAAAGTCATGAACATTTTTTGCCGTGAACACCCATGTTTTTGTGGTTCCGTCTGACGCAACAATTGTAGAGGGCTTTTCATTCCACGGTTTATTTTTAAAATTTTTGATATCCAGTTTGCTTCTCAAGTCATCTGGTAATACTTGTTCCCGGTTTACAAGTGTACCGGTGGCATCTGCAATGTAATGATTGGGAAGCGTAAATGATACATCGAATGTACCGAAATCGCCATAAAATTCATGATCCATGTGTTGATCCGTGTCCCATCCCTGTTTGCGATCGTACACGGAAATACGCGGATACCAATGCACCACGTCATAATGTTTAAAACCCCAGGCATTAAATTGTTTCATGCGGTTACGGATACTGCCCGCATCAAAATAGGTTTTAAATTGAATTTTAAATGTAACCGACTCACCGGTATTTAATGATTTGGGTAAGTATACTTTAAGAATGGTATTATCCAGTTCTGTTTTTAATTCCTGACCATCTATCGTCATAGATGAAACAGAAGTTCCCAATCCTTTTGATTGATACTTTCCGAATTTTACGACCAGGTTGTTATTTTGATAAAGATCTTCAAGGTAAGAACCTTTTGTTTGTGCATTGTTATACAAATGAAAGTATACAAAATCAAGAGGGTCCGGAGAATTATTTTTATAAGTCAATGTTTCTGAGCCATCGATAATGTCTGTTTTATCATCCAGTGATGCTTTGATGTTGTATGCAACTTCCTGTTGCCAATAACCGGGATAGGGTAAGGTTTGAGCAGAGAGTTGAGAATAGCATAAAAGGACAGATAAGAAGAGGAAATATTTTTTCATAAAAAACGGCTGTATTTTGAAAGTAAATATAGCAGTTTTATGGCCTGGAAAAAATAAAATGCAAGGCACCGGACTTTTCATATGTAATAACCATGGCGTGTTTATTCTATATTCGAAAAAAGGTCCGGTGCGCATGCATTTAGATACTTGGCTAACCTCAGGAAAAACCACATTCCTGTAGAGCAGATAAAATATTTTGCTCTTGTGATTTCAAAATTACTAACAGATTTAGTATATTTGTACTAAATATTTTAGCAATGTCAAAAATAGCCAAAAACATTCGGGTTCTCAGAGGATTAAAAAAAATGTCCCAGGAACAATTAGCCATTGAGTTGGATATTCCCCGCTCAAGAATCGGTTCATACGAAGAAGGTCGTGCCGAACCTTCCTGTGATTTCTTGATTCAATTAAGTGATTTTTTTCATGTATCTGTAGATGCATTGGTAAGGGCAGATCTTGCCAAAACGGATCCGGAAGCATTGATGAAAATCGGTAAAAATAGGTTGTTATTTCCTGTACTTGTTGACAAAGACAACAATGATATTGTTGAGATGGTACCGTTAAAGGCCAGTGCCGGTTATTTAAATGGCTTTGCCGATCCTCAATTCATTGAAGATTTGCCAACCATGCAATTGCCATTTAAACTGGTAGGTAAACATCGTGCCTTTGCCATTAAAGGTGATTCCATGCCTCCGTTAAAAAATGGAAGCATCGTAGTGGGGAGTTATGTAGAGTCGCTCAATGCAATTAAAGATGGACAAACGTATATCATTCTTACAAAGGATGAGGGTGTGGTGTACAAGCGTGTGTTTCGTGACAAGAAAAAATCCGGCGCTTTTGAATTGCATTCCGATAATAAAGCCTATGCACCATATACTATCAAACCAGAAACAATTTTAGAAGTGTGGAGCTTTGAATGTTGCATAAACATTGGTGAATTTGAACAGCAGGAAATAGAAGTGGAGCAAATGATTAAATTTTTGCAGGCGTATAAAGGGAATAAATAGAGGTGATGTTATTCTACAAACGTTTGACACCATTTGAGTCATGTGTTTGTGAAAATACATTTGTCCGTTGAGGATATGTATTTATAAAATACATTTGTGACCCCAGCGGGGTCAAACGTTTATAGGAAAATCAGAACGCCCCCTTTCACACGACCCCGGAGGGGTCGAACCTGTTTTTAGTAGATAAATTCATAATCGCTCATCACCCTAAAGCCCAACAATCCGTTTTTAAATGTATAGCGAATGTTGTTTTTGTTTCTCATTTCATCAATATCAAGAAACATGCGAATACCGGGGAATTCTGAATACGTATTATCATCTAAATAAATAAAGGTGCTTTTTTGATAATTCCACCTGTGTTGATACTTGCCACCTTCTTGTACATACTCCAAATCGTTTCTAAATCTATATATTTCTAGCACAGGATCAGAGCTTGCGATGAAATTTAATAACAAAAGTACATTCACCAGTAAAGGAGCAATGCAAAATGTTTTTAAATAGAAATTGCTATTTTTTTGTTTATGATTGAGCAGATACATCGCGCCAATAACAAACAAAAAGACAGTAACTAATAACCAGGGAGAAATCAATGTTTGCAAGCCGAATTTTAGAATTATAAAAATATTCAAAAGTGTTAAAACCGTAATTGAAAAACTCTTTGTTTTTACAATGTGAATGATAGAATCAAAAAAATCCCGAAGGTCAAGTGGTGCTCTGTATTTTATAGCAGTAACAATCATGGGGAGCAGAATCAAATCAATTATAATTGAAATCCCCAAACCCTGAGCACCATATAAAACGGTAGCTATAATCGGAAAAATGATTAATGCGCCAATGGCTATAAAAAAACCAAGATGTGTTGCAATTATATTTAATGATTCAATAGAATTATAGTAATCGGAATTTACATATTCCTCATATTTCATTTTTGCATAATACCTGGCTCTGGCTCTCGTTTTTTCAACTTCTTCTCTTTTCCAATCTTCATAGGATCTTCGTTTTCTGTTCGATTGTTTAGCGTAGGTTTTCTTCTTTTGATCATAAGCAAGACCCGCTTTTGCATTTAAAAAATATTCATGGGCCTCATTTAATAAAACAAACTGTTCATGTGCATCCGGATTTTTATTTTTATCCGGATGTAATAATTTTGCTTGTGTTCGATATGCTTTTTTTATGTCTTCTAGGGAAGCATTCGTTTTAATACCCAGAATGTTGTAATAATTATCTATGGCTGTCATTGATCTCTACATCTTTACCCCATACAATGGTGCGTTCCTTGTCTGGTCTCGATAAATAGGAAACCCTAAACTCGTCCGTTAATTTAAATGTTTTATCAACCTGATAAAAATCAATACCAAAGCGAATTGTTTTTTCAGGAACAAAGCTGGTAAAAAACGTTCGGAAATCATATTGTCCTTTTGGAGGGATCTTAGCAATTATTGGTGAGCTCGCATTGCATACCATATGGAATGACTCTTTAAATCGGGTGTTGTCAAAATACAAATGATACTGCATGGGATCACAGGATCCAATTAAAAAATAGCTGGTGTCTATATTGTCATTATGTAAACTGGCATTCATTTCAATTCGTTCATTCCATTCCGCTGATCGTTGTGCAGTATATTCGAGTCGAATACCTTGCACGGTTTTGGTGTTCTTTTGGGAAGTTGAATCAATCGAACTTTCCGAAGTTATCGTATCATTACTTTCATTCGTTTTTTCAGAACCGGAGCAAGCTGCGAACAATAAAAATAAAAGGAAACCAGGGAGTGTTTTCATAATCGTTTATAATTACATTTAATAAATTTGTACTTGAAGCATGTTTTTATCGCCAATCTAATAATCTCAAATCGGTAATAAGGTTCTTTTCAGAAACTTCATAAAAAGTATCCGCTCTTTTATTTTCAAATTTATGCGTTAACCCTGATGGCCAAATGACTTTTATTTCGTCTATGTGTGTCGCGTCACCAAGCCCGAAATGCGCCCGCATATCATTTTGACTGCAATAGCCATTTTGCGCAGATATCTCACGCATTTGCCTGACATCTTTTCCTTTAATTGTTGCTCTTACATATACTTTCGCACCAATTGCCGACCGGTTACTTTGTGTGGCCGCTAATCTTATTGTTACCCAATTATTTTGATTTCCATTGTTGTGGTAAAGCAAATCAACATCATCCGTTTTACCAAAGCGGCAGGTAGCAATGGCCAAGTCTTCAAAACCATCTTCATCATAATCACCAAATGCACAACCGTACGACCAGGCTGTATCCGTTGCTACAACATCGGTTGTGTTTCTACTAAAACTTTCATTTCCATTGTTGAGGTATAAATAATTTACCAATCTGGTTTTTCCATGAAAGGAATTTGTAACTACTAAGTCCACATCTCCATCATTGTCAATATCACTCCAGGCGCTGCTAAAAGAATGGGCAGGTGTTGTTGCAACAGTATCGATTGTTATTTTGGTAAAATTGAAATTACCATTGTTTTTAAATAGTGAATTGTAACCGCCATCATTGGTAAGAAAAACATCCAGGTCACCATCGTTATCCATATCGGCCCAGCTGGCACTTGTGGTATTTCCGGCATCATTCAACAAGGGGCCATTGGTTAATTTGGTAAAATTTCCTTTGCCATCATTTCTATACAAATTTTCATTTTGTTTGTTTTCATTGGTTACGAATAAATCCAAATCGCCATCATTATCAGTATCAACCCAGTTGGCACACCTGGAGTAATTGGTGTCCGTAACGGCAGCACCGGTTGTTATTTTTATAAACGATCCTTTTTGATCATTTTTATATAAAAAATTATTTTTTCTTCCTTCACTATTCGTTATATATAAATCAACAAATCCATCGTTGTCGTAATCACCAAAAGCTGCTGTTTCGGAATATCCTCTGTCATTTACAAAATCGCCTTTTGTAATTTGCTGAAAATTTCCTTTTCCATCATTCAGGTAGAATAAATTGTTAACATTATACCAGTTCACGATAAATGCATCCAGGTCACCATCATTGTCGACATCGGCAAATGTGGCTCCATCAGAAGGTTTGTGATCATTTACAATGGAGTCATTCATCACCATTTTAAAATTTCCTTTACCATGATTTAGATATAAACTGTTGTTTTGTCCACCACGCGGACCATTGCTAATAAAACAATCTATAAATCCATCATTGTTTACGTCTACCCAGTTCACGCTTCTGGAGTCGCCAGGAGTGGATGAGATAGGATTGTTTTGAACTTTAGTAAAATATTGAGCGGAGGAAAAATGGAAAGTAAGTACACCAACAATCAGCAATAAATTGTTTTTAGAAATCATGTGAAATGAAAATTAAGTGATGTAGCGTTGCTAAGATACTGAAATTATACAATATGGTTGATAGGTTATTTAAACACATAGGCACATAGAAACAGAGGTTATATAAAGCGTTTTTAACACATAGGCTATACGCAAATAATTCTTAAGAAACCTCAATAACGATGTTTCTATGTGCCTATGTGTTTAAAACTATTTGTTGCAACGTATTTAGCATGCAGTTGATTCCATAAAAATTAACCTATCAATTAACTTTTTTAATTCAATTCCGTATATCAAGCACTACCTTTTCAAAAAAAAATTATAAATTCACTGGAAAATCAATCGGTGTTCATTTAAAATTAATCGTATGAAAAAAATTATTAGTGTTTTAGCCCTATTAATAATAATAACAAATGTAAATGCAATCGGACTTGGTTTAAATTCTTCCAATCTATATGCAATAGGCGTATGGGAAAATAATAAAGGGCAATTGAAACATTATTTATACATGTATAACAAAAGTGAGAAACACGTAAAAGTGGTTATCAAACAAAAAAAATACAAGTGGGTAGGTGCTGTTGCAGAAGAGTTAAAGGCACCGGAAAAAGAATTGTATAAAACAGAACTTGCTCCCGGACGTATTACAAAAGTGGATTATCCATTAATTCCAGGACCAGGCAATTACATGAATTTTAGTGAAAACGGAAAGGAAATAGGTCTGCTTGATTTTAATGCAACAGAACCTGAACGGGCAATTGTTGAGGATCAATACAAATATTACTTTAACAATGGTACCAATGGGGGGAGTACAATGTTTTGGTTTAAATTTGAAAGTGTATCTGCATTTGATACAAAAATGGGTATCAGCTGTAAAACAAAAGCAACAAATGAACGATATGTGTTAAAGCAAATGGATGGTGCTGAAGACAAACCACAAAATCTGGATAGCTTATCACAAACAGATAAAACAATAATAAAACTGGATCCTACCAATAATAAATATGAAGCAAAGGTAAAAGGTAATTTTGGACAGGAAAAAATTGTACTGGTCCTTTTTAAGGCAGAGACCTATCAGAATGGAAAATTCGTGGGCTCGCAGGCAATTGCACTACCTTTTTCAAAAAACAACTAACTACCCAGTTTTTTTAAGGCGCGCCACACGATCATTAAATCATTATCGACTTTGTAATTTTTTGAATATAAAAGATTCAAACGATTCTTCATATCTTCGGATATGGATTCATCTTTTATTCCACTCAATGGATTAAGTACAGATGGTTTTAATTTGGGTAACTGTTGTTGCTTTCCTTTTTCAGATCCATAACCTACCCAGGATTTCAATCCCAATAATACCAAAAAGATATTGCCGATAAAACCTGCTTTTTCTTCCTGTATCCAAATAAAAATGGGAGAAAGAGCAAGTAATAGAACAGCAGTAATAAAATCAAATAATCGTTTATTACGTTTGTTTTTCGGTTTAGTGATGGAATCAACATCAATGATATATAAATCGCCAGCTGTATCTATGGAGTTGCTACCAATGATAGAAAGACTTTCGGGGGGAGCAATTTTAAAATGAATATTACCCGCAACAAGGGTATGCATATGGCTAATAATATCCTGCGAAGAAATATCACGGGAGCAAAAGATAACTTCATTGATTTTATGAATATCGATAATGTCTTCAATTTGATCGAATGTACCAATGTAGTTTTCGTGTTGTGTTCCTCTTCCATCAGTATTTACAAAGCCTATAAACTCTTTATTGATAGCTGTTTGATCCAATAAACCATTTACACGTGTAAATTCCTGTTCCTTACCAACAATGGCAATTCGCTTTTTTTTGGTAGCATTTAAGCTCATGGACTCGATGCCTGCAATGTGCGCAATCAAACGGGTTATCAAGTAGGAGGTAAGTACCCATCCCATCCCAAATACAATAAGTGCACGTGAAAAACGATAATGCTCAGGCAATAAGGAATAACCAATCAGGATAACACATGTTCCAACAAGTACCCCACGTGCAATTTTGAATAAACGGATAGGACGATCATATCCTCCACTCAAATAAATAAGTAGCATCCAGATGATGGCATACGCTGGGAATGCGATAGAAATAAGTGCCTCCGAATAGGATCCGCCTTCAATAAACCGGAAATGTTTTTCATAGTAATTTTTAATGAGTCCCAATCCCAGCATAATAAATAAAAAATCAAAAGCCGGAAGAGCAATGGATTTTATGAAGCGGATAAAGATGGCTACACTGGCTCTTAAGTATATGGCCAGGTTGATCAGGAATGAAAAAAGCTTGGCATTGTGTTGAGAAAAATGTTTTTTTGCAAAAATGACCATCGCTCTGTAAAACACAAAGACATAATTAACACTACTCTTTTTTGTGCTTTCTCCTTTATAGTGAATAATACGGGTTTCGGGGAAATAATAATTTTTATACCCCCCTAGAATAATACGGTAAGAAAGGTCAATATCTTCACCATACATAAAAAATGTTTCATCCAGTAATCCAACTTTATCTAAAACACTTTTACGCATCAGCATAAATGCACCGGATAAAATTTCTACCTGATGAATTTGATCTTTATCCAGATATCCCAAATGATATTTTCCGAATAGTTTGGATTTTGGGAACAGCGCTGAGAGTCCGAATATTTTATAAAATGCCACAGTTGGGGTTGGTAGTCCTCGTTTGGATTCAGGTAGAAATTTCCCTTTGCCATCAATCATTTTCACACCTAATCCACCTGCTTCAGGGTGAGCATCCATGAAGGAGACAATTTTTTCAAAGGTGTCCTCTTCAACATGGGTGTCGGGGTTGAGTAGTAAGATATATTCTCCGGTTGAAATTTTAATTGCCTGGTTATTGGCATACGAGAATCCTGTGTTTTTCTTGTTTTCGATGAGATGAACAAATGGGAAGCGTTCTTTCACCATGGCTACGGAGCCATCAATGGAGTTGTTGTCAACAACAAAAACTTCTGTATCAACCTTTTTACAGGCTTTTAATACCGAGAGTAAACACTGATCTAAAAAATGTTCGACATTATAGTTAACGATGATTACACTTAATTTCATTCAGGAGAAATGTAAAAAATAATAAAATGTACTAACGTTAACTTTTATTTGTTATTTGCTGGATAAAGAGTTTTCATAAGGCATTCTATTAACAATCGAACGGCCTAATGTAACCTCATCAGCATATGCTAATTCGTCACCAATTGAAATACCTCTCGCGATGGTACTAATGGTAATGTTGTATTCCTTTAAACGTTTATAAATATAAAAATTTGTTGTATCACCTTCCATGGTGGTACTCAATGCCATGATAACTTCCTTGATCTCTCCTTTGCTCATCTTTGATACCAGCGATTCAATTGTCAAATCAGCAGGTCCGATTCCATCCATAGGAGAAATAATGCCTCCTAACACATGATAGGAACCTCTATATTGCTGGGTGTTTTCAATGGCCATCACATCACGGATGTCTTCTACAACACAAACGGTGGTTAGATCGCGGTTAGGGTTTTCACATATATTGCACAAGGGTTTATCCGAAACATTATGGCAGTTGGTGCAATAGCGGAGCTCATTACGCAATTTAATAAATGCGTTACCAAACTTTGTCACATCTGTTTGGTCGAGTTTCATCAAGTGCAACACAAAACGTAAGGCTGTACGTTTTCCAACACCCGGTAACGTACTAAATTCATTAACAGCCTCTTCGATTAATTTTGATGAAAAATTCATGAAATCAAAAATAGTGATTTTTACCGGATTTTTTTATGCCATCAACAAACAAGTAATTAGTACTTTTACACACTTATTTGTTAGTAAATGAAACTCCACCGAACACTTGTACAGGCTGTTATAGCTACACTTCAGCAAATTTTTGAACAGGGGCAATTCGCCGATAAGGCTGTGGAGCAGGTGTTGAAGCAAAATATACGCTGGGGCTCCCGCGACAGGCGTTTTATTGCGGAAACGGTATACGAAATGGTACGTTGGAGAAGGTATTTTAATGAAATACTTGGAATACAGGCGAATAATAACCTGACCGATTACTATAAATTAATTGCCTTAAAGCACTTGTTGGATGGAGAAGATTTACCCGATTGGCCCGAATTTAAAGAGGCTGACAAAGTGAAGTGGTTGGAAAAAGCTACGATTGTACAGCAAACCAGAAAATATAAAGAATCCGTTCCCGATTGGTTGGATGAATTGGGTGGTAAAGAGTTGGGCGAACAAGCCTGGACCGCTGAATTAAGCGCACTGAACAAGGAAGCCAAAGTTGTACTTCGTGTAAACGAACTGAAAACTACCCGTGTTCAGTTACAACGTCTTTTAGCTGAACAGCAAGTGGAAACATGGGTGATGGATGATTACCCACAGGCACTTATTTTACAACGTCGTCAGCATCTGAATCAGCTAGCAGAATACAAACAGGGATTATTTGAAATACAAGACGCATCGTCTCAATTAATTGCTCCTTTTCTGGATGTAAAAGAAGGGATGCAGGTAATTGATGCTTGTGCCGGTGCTGGTGGCAAATCTTTGCATCTGGCTGCAACTATGAAAAATAAAGGAAGCATATTGGCAATGGATGTAGAAGAACGAAAATTAGTAGAACTAAAAAAACGTTCGGAGCGTGCAGGCACCACTATTATAAAAACACAACTGATTTCAACAGCGACTATAAAAAAATTAGCGCAATCTGCCGATCGTTTGTTGCTGGATGTTCCTTGTTCGGGTTTAGGAGTATTGCGTAGAAATCCGGATGCGAAATGGAAACTCAGCCTTGAGTTTTTAAATAAGATAAGACAAACACAACAAGATATTTTAAGTGATTATTCAACGATGCTAAAACCAGGTGGAATTATGGTGTACGCAACCTGTAGTATTCTGCCAAGTGAAAATCAAGATCAAGTGAATGAATTTTTGAAAAAAAACAAGAAGACATTTGAATTGATAGAAGATAAAAAAATAATGCCCAGCGATGGGTTCGATGGTTTCTATATGGCCAAATTGAAACGTGTAAATTAAATACCTCTAATTCATTGCCTTCTTTTTTTTAGGAATAAAATTTCTCAACTCAAGTTACTTAAAAAATTTAACCACATAGAAACATAGGACACATAGTCTATGTGCTGCTACGTCTCGCCGTCCATTTACCTGATAACACATTAGGTCATGGGGGGAGGTGGTGGAAATAATTTTTCCATTTACCGGTTTCAAGCTCTGATAAAATTTATGCAACACTACGATAAAAACATTCTTCGATGGCCGAAGCGGTGGAGGTTGTAAATTTTTTGGTACGAAAGAAAAATGTATGTAGTATCGTTCAAAGCATTGATCATTACATGTGTAGCGTTTTTTAGCTTAATATAAAATTAGCGAATCGAATTTTTATTCTCATCTTTTTGTAGAAAGCATTCTATAATCATTTCGTTATTGTCTTTTTTACGTACCAGAAAATCACTTAAAATTTACGGTCAAAATCCCTGATGCAAAGATTAATATTTCGTTGTTCCTTTGACAAAGAAATTTTAATCGACTTAATAAAAAAAACAAATGCGATGCAGGGGCCTGATCAACCCTTTGAATACATTGGTTTTTAAAGCTTCTGAAAATTTAAGTAAGTCATGATTATAAAAACAATTTGACTCAAAAAGAAAATTAAGAGCGATTAAAATAAAATTCAACTAAATATTAATCACTTAAAAATTAAAAATTATGAAAAAATTAAATGTCATCATCGTAGCAATTGCATCAATCACTCTTTTTTCATGCGGAAAAGATAATTTGCAACCAACTAATCCACAAACACCATCTACAGCAACAACTGTAACAAAGCAGGAAATTCAGTATGATGAAAACAATTCGACAAAATTGACCTGGAATGAATTACCAGAGAATTTAAAAAACGCAGAAATGTATGTAGCTGAGAAAAGTGCTCTTAGCAAAACAGCAGCTTCTTATTTAACCTCTGTTGGCCCATGGGGTGGAGGCGGTGGAGCTGGGTACTCTATTTATCCTTTAGCAAGCACAGATAAAATTTATGCAATAGGTATAAGAGCAGGGGCCTTGGTTGATGGTTTACTGGTATGGTACATCCGTACAAATGGTACACTGTATTCTTATTCTGTTGGTGGAACAGGTGGAGCATTTTATTTCCAACCGTTTTCTGCAACAGAGCGCATAACAGCGATTGCGGGTAGAAGTGGTAAATATCTTGACCGTTTAACTATTTATACCAACCAAAAAGCGTTTTCATATGGTGGAAACGGAGGATCTCCATTCTTTGCAGGAACTGCTGCAGGAACTCAAATCCTTGGTTTCTATGGTGGAGCAGGAGTTTATGTTGATAGAATTGGAGCGTATATCTATTCTCTTTAACAGCAATAACCCGACAGGTTTTTCCTTCGTCCGCCGAAGTTTCAGCGAAGGAGGAAAACCTGTTGGGTTTGTTCAATTTATCAAGTGCTTGATAAAATACGCTTTCTTTTGCCCAATTGGCAACATTTGTTTATTATCCATTACGATATAGCCTCCATCCGAACGAATGATTTTCTTTATTTTATTTTTATTGATCAAATAAGATTTATGGATACGAATAAAATTGTTGGGTAATAGCTTTTCGTACTCCTTTAAATTTTTTGAAACCAAAATTTCATGTTGATTTTCAAGATGAAAAGTGGTATAAAATCCTTCTGCTTCACAATAAATAATGCTATTAAGAGCCACAAACTCAATCTCATTTCTGCCGGTGGTTAATGCAATTTTTGATGATTCTACTGTTGGCCTGATTGAATGAAAAACATATTCCAACTTTTGTTTCGTATCAGCTATTTCTTCTTCTTTTACACGTTCCAACACCCGCTCAAATTCTGTTTCGTTGATAGGAAGTATCAAATAATCAAAAGTAGAATAGGTAATGGCACGGATCGCGAAACGTTCGTTGTTTGTCGTAATAATAACTTTGAATTGGATATTTTTTAAAGAATTCAAAAATTCAAAAGCCATTTGATCCGCAATCATTGAGCTTATAAAAAGTAAATCTACAGCTTGTGACTCAATTACAAGCCTTGCTTTTTCAAAACTTCCAACGGAAGCAATGATTTTTACTTTTGATAATTTTTTACGAAGAAGACTTTCAATGCCCTGTCTGCATGATTTCTCATCGTTCACAATTAGTACTTTTAACATTTTTAGTTTTATTAAGTTAAAAATGGGCGAAAGCAATTGTAATTGTTAATCTGTTCGATAAGTATGCGTAAGCGTGATTTAGTAAGACACAAGTGTTTTTGTTCCGTATTAAGGCAATAATTAGTTAACCCTATAAACGCTTGCCTCTGGTTGCCATCAGGGGCACAGTAAATACCTATCTGGATTTGATGGTTTAAATCATGGCTGGTGTGTGTTATCCGATGGCTATCGGATTCAAGCGTTTAACCTTATCTTACCCGCTGTATTTCAGGTTGTTTCAGTATTTCAATACAATTAGTTACTTTTGTGCTACAAAACAAACGAGCATAAACTAACTAAAAAACAATATGAAACGAGTTGTGGTAACAGGAATGGGCGCAATCACTCCACTAGGTAATTCTGTAACAGAATTTTGGAATAATGTGCTTGCAGGAAAAAGTGGAGCAGGTCCAATCACAAAATTTGATTCCGCAAAATTTAAAACCCAATTTGCATGTGAGGTGAAAAATTTTCATCCGGAAGAATTTATTGATAAAAAAGAAATCAGGAAATATGATTTGTTTACACAATATGCAATATATGCATCCGATCAGGCGATAAAGGATGCGCGCCTTGATTTGGAAAATATGTCATTTGAAGAAAAAGCGGATATTGGTGTTATCTGGGGATCAGGTAATGGTGGGATCAGCACATTTGAAGAACAGTTGAAAGAGTTTTATGCCGGAGACGGAACCCCGCGTTTCAATCCATTTTTTATTCCTAAAATGATTGTGGACATTGCAGCAGGAGTTATTTCCATACGCAATAAGTTGTATGGTCCCAATTACGTTACTATTTCTGCGTGTGCTTCTTCAAACACGGCAATTATTTCTGCATTTGATACAATTCGTTTAAATAAAGCAAAAATTATTATTGCCGGTGGATCGGAAGCAGCAATAACACCAGGTTCAGTAGGTGGTTTTAGTTCGGCCCAGGCATTGTCAAAAAGAAATGATTCTCCACAAACAGCTTCACGTCCGTTTGACAGAGATCGTGACGGATTTGTAATGGCTGAAGGAGCTGGTGCACTTGTGCTGGAAGAACTGGAACATGCATTAAAAAGAGGCGCAACAATTTATGGCGAAATGGTAGGAGGAGGAATGGCAGCAGACGCTTATCATTTAACCGGAACATCACCGGATGGGATAGGAGCTGCACAAGGAATGATTCGTGCATTGAGAGAAGCCGGAATCAAACCAAGTGAGGTAGACTATATTAATGCACATGCTACATCAACTCCAATTGGAGATAATAGTGAGTTAATTGGAATTGCAAGTGTACTTAAAAATGAAGCAACCACTAAACCGATTTATGTTAGCGCTACCAAATCAATGACAGGGCATTTACTTGGTGCAGCGGGTGCAATTGAAACCATTCTTTCTGTTTTGGCAGTAAAACATAATATTATACCACCAACGATTAATCTTCAAAATCCGGATGACAACATTCCGCAGGGAATATCGATCGTTGCCAACAAACCATTGGAAACAAAAGTAAATTATGTATTAAACAATACTTTTGGTTTTGGAGGGCATACGGCAACGTCACTTTTCAAAAAGTATGAGGGATAAAGCTTAACATTTATCAAACGCAGCAACCCGACAGGTTTTTCAAACCTGTTGGGTTTTATTTTTTATATAATTATA
>DAORKB010000048.1:0-17411 GCA_035439365.1 Bacteroidia bacterium | reverse complement strand
AAACTGTCGCAATCAAGGGCGCAGGCCGTAGTAAATGCATTGTTGTCAAAAGGTGTTTCCAAAACCCGTTTAGTAGCCAAAGGATTTGGAAAAACGCAACCCATTGCTCCCAACACCTTACCCGATGGTAAGCCTAACCCAGCGGGCATGCAACAAAACCGAAGAGTTGAAGTAAAGATTATTGATAATCAATAGCATTGCAATAAAATAAATTACCAATTTCCCTTGAGATTACCGCCCAATTTTGCCGTAAGATTGATATTTTTGCGTATATTTGAAATATCCCTAAAATCATAATCAATTGATTATAATTTAAAACCATTTTCATATGTTAAGACGTTTTACTGTAATTCTAATTTCGTTTTTACTACCTCTTTCAATACAATCACAAAACAGAACTGAATACAGCCAAAAGTTTACAGAAGGAAATTTACTTATCCTTGAAGAAAATTATGTACAGGCGTTAAAAAATTTTTTATGGGCACGAAACATTGATTCGGTAAATGCCAATATCAATTACAAAATCGGGTATTGTTATTTAAATACCATTACCGAAAAAACAAAAGCACTTCCCTACCTTGAAAAAGCGGTAACAAATACTGTAAAAAGATATAATGATATTGATGCTTTTGAAAAAGCAGCTCCTGTTACAGCATTTTTATACTACGGACAAGCATTACATTTAAATTACAAGTTCGACGAAGCGATCGCGAATTACGAAAAATTCAAATCCTTGTTATATGAAAACCAGGATAAATTACTAAATGAGGTGAATCGTTATATCGAAATCAGTAACAATGCTAAATTGTTGGTATCAGCGCCTATTCGGGTTGATATTACCAATTTAGGAGATAGCATCAACAGCCCTTTTCCTGAATATAGTCCTGCACTTTCTGCTGATGAAAAAACATTGATTTTTACTTCCAGAAGACCAGGAAGTACTGGAGGTGATAGAACGATAGAAGATGAATTTTATGAAGATATTTATATAGCACACCGAAAACCTGATAGTACCTGGAGCACACCGGTTTCTATCAGCCCTAATATTAACACCGTTACACATGAAGCCAGTGTTGGTCTAACAGCCGATGCACAAACCTTACTAATTTATAAAGATTCAAACGGTGGCGACATTTATTTTAGCCGACTGGATGTGGCTGATCAATGGACCATACCTGAACCAATGGGCTCGAATGTAAATACATCTCATTGGGAAACAAGTGCTTGTTTAACACCAGATGGTAACACACTTTATTTTGTGAGCAATCGTCCTGGAGGACTTGGTGGCCGTGATATTTGGAAATGTGTAAAATTACCCAACGGTAAGTGGAGTTTGGCGGTCAACCTGGGTGCCCCAATCAATACACCTTATGATGAAGAATCACCATTTATTCATCCAAGTGGTACACTTCTGTTTTTTAGTTCTAAGGGACATAACACGATTGGTGGATTTGATATTTTCTTTTCAAGCTTAACCGATAATGTATGGGAAAAGCCATTAAACATCGGATATCCAATTAACACACCGGATGATGATGTTTTTTATGTAACTTCTCCTGATGGAAAAAGAGGTTACTACTCTTCCTCTTCCCGCTCTGAAGGTTATGGTGAAAAGGATATATACAGAATCAGCATTCCAGAACGCAAAGAGGCCCCATTGGTGCTCATTCGTGGACATATTATCGGAAAGGCCAATGAACCATTTCCGGAAAACGTCAATATTGTTGTAACCAACAACGTAACAGGTACTGAAATTGGAACGTACCGACCACTACCCAAAGACGGTAGTTTTACAATCATTATCCCGCCAGGAAGTAATTATACACTATCTTATTTGAATGATGATAAAGAATTTTATTCTGAAAACATCGAAGTACCGGCCGGAGCTGCTTACCAGGAAATTGAAAAAGCTGTTAATTTAAAAGATGTAAAATTAGAATCGGAAAAAGTAACCAAAGATACGGTTGCAAATCCAACGGTACCTCTAACTGCAAAAAATAAAGAACAGACACCTGAAAATTTAAAAGCTAAAAAAGAAGAAGCTGCAAAAGAAAAAGAAGCTGCCAAGGAAAAAGAAATTGCTTTGAAGAAGGAAGAGGCAAAAGCCAAGGAAGAAGCCAAGGAAAAAGAAATCGCTCTTAAGAAAGAAGCTGCAAAAAATAAAAAAGAAGCAAAAGAAAAAGCAGCAAAAGAGCGTGAAGAATTAGCGAAAGTTGATCAATTGAACTTTGAAATGCATTTTAAGTACAATGTATCTGAAACAGATGTAAATGGAGCACCTTTCAAAGAATTTGTGGACAACATCATGGAGCTTTACAATAAAAAAGGAACATTGAGCTTAACCATTACCTCCAGTGCTTCGTATGTACCAACAAAAATGGCTGGTGGTAATAAAGAATTATCACTGATCCGTAACAATACCATAAGAGATCAGTTAAAGAAAGCTCTAAAAGAGAAAGGTGTTTCTGAAGACAAAATCGTTGTGACCAAAGTTAAAACGGTTGTTGACGGACCAACTTATAAAAATGATTATTTAACAAACAGAGAGGTATACGAAAAATACCAATACATTAAAGTTTCAGCAAAATAACATTTCATAATGAATGATGTATTGTTGAAACCTAAAAGGAATAAGTAGCGTGAAAACATTGAAAAAACGAGTTATACAATTTGTCCTGATTTTCATTACAAATTTAATTTGTACGCATTTAAGTGCACAGGGTAAACCCAAGCAGGCAAAATTTGTAGACCCAAGAGAAGCAAAAGAACACTTTAGCCATGGAAATTTTCTGGCAGCAATCCCTGTATATAAAGAACTATTGAAAAAAGATCCGAATGATGTAGATTACAATCATAAAATTGGAATTTGTTATTTATATACCAACATTAACAAAACACTTGCAATTCCATATTTGGAAAAGGCAAGTAAAAGTGGTAAAGCCGATAACAGAGTATGGAAAGATATGGGACTTGCATATCAATATGGGAGCAAGTTTGATGACGCCATAAAAGCATATACCACTTACAAAGCAACTGCACCGTCAAAAGAAATCGAAGAAATTGATCATCGGATTGAAACCTGCGAAAATGGAAAAGAGTATGTAAAACATCCGGTTAATGTAACATTCCAAAACCTTGGTATGAATGTTAATTCACAATATCCCGATTATTACCCGCTTGTTCCTGAAAATGAATCCTTCGTAATTTTTACATCCAGGCGAAAAGGAAATATCGGCGCCTCTCAAGTAGAGGTAGATGGTTACTACTCTTCCGACATTTACATTTCTTTACCATCAAATGATCAATGGGGCAAACCAAAAAATATGGGTGGTATGGTTAATACAGCATTAGACGAGCAAGCGGTAGGTTTAACACCTGATGGGCAAACCATGTTAATGTATATTGATCATATTGACAGTTCCGGTAATATTTATTCTTCCGCTAATAAAGCCGGCGCCTTTCAACGGATGAAAAAATTAAATGAAAACGTAAACGGCTTTTTTGAAACGGCTGGTTCCATTACGAAAGATGGGAACATTATTTTCTTTGCCAGCCAACGACCAGGTGGTGAAGGTGAAACAGATATTTACATGGCCAGAAAATTACCAAATGGAAATTGGGCGCAAGCACAAAACCTTGGTAATAAAGTAAACTCCAGATATAAAGAAGATTTCCCTGAAATGGCTCCCGATGGTAAAACACTTTATTTTTCTTCACAGGGCCACGCAGGTATGGGCGACTTTGATCTTTTTAAAACAGTTTGGGATGAACCAACAAATACCTGGTCGGAACCCAAAAACCTTGGATATCCTGTGAACTCTGTTGGCGACGACCGCAGTATCTCTTTTACCGAAAACAACCGTATTGCTTATATTTCTGCAGTACGTGAAGGAGGTTTTGGTGATCTCGATTTATATCGTATTAAATTTAATGATGCTGCAGACCGGTACACCGTTCTGCTATGTAATGTGGTTGGATTCGATAGCGCCAAATTAAAAGATGCCGCTGTAACTGTTATAAAAGCCAATGATCCCGATCCTGAACCCTATATTTATACTCCTAATTCAAAAACCGGAAAATTTATTATGGCTTTTACCCCAGGTAAATATCAAATTTCTATTCAGGCAAAAGGATATAAAACATATTCTGATTTTATTAATATTTTTGATTTTGGTGCACCTAATCAAAATGAAACGAAAAAGACATTTATCCTTCAAAAGTGAATGGGCAGTTAACCTAACATTTTACTTAATTTATTTTTATGTTTCAATTAAACTTAAAACGTCCCATCGCATTTTTTGATCTTGAAACCACAGGTATAAACATTGCATCAGATCGAATAGTAGAAATTGCTATTTTAAAAGTGTTACCGAATGGTACAAAAGAAATAAAAACAAAACGAATTAATCCTACCATCCCCATCCCTCTGGAAGCATCTTTGATACATGGAATATATGATGCAGATATTCAGGATGCCCCTAAATTTAAAGAGATTGCGAAAAGCCTATCTGAATTTTTAAAGGATTGTGATTTGGCAGGATACAATTCAAATCGTTTTGATATTCCTGTTTTAGCTGAAGAATTTTTACGCGCAGACGTAGATTTTGATTTAAAGAACAGACGTTTTGTAGATGTTCAGAATATTTTCCACCAAATGGAACAACGTACCTTAAAAGCAGCTTATAAATTTTATTGCGGGAAAAACATTATTAATGCCCACAATGCACAAGCTGATATAGAAGCTACTTACGAAGTGTTTCTTGCACAACTGGAAAAATATGAAGGGGTTGAGTTTGAAGACAAAAAAGGCAACAAATCCACGCCTGTAAAAAATGATATACAGGCGCTGCATGATTTTACGAATATCAATAAAACTGCTGATCTTGCCGGTCGTATTATTTTTAATGATGACCAGGTAGAAGTATTTAATTTTGGAAAACACACCGGAAAATCTGTAGAACAAGTACTAAGAGACGAACCATCCTACTATGCCTGGATGATGAACGGAGATTTTCCACTCTACACAAAAAAAATTCTTACTGATATCAAATTAAGAATGGCGTTTAACAGATGAGACGTGAGATTGGAGATGTAAGATTTGAGACATTAAACAAATCCGACATCTCCAATCTCAAATCTCATATCTCATATCTAATTACTATGAAAATCATCTGCATTGGCCGTAACTATGCCGAGCATGCAAAAGAAATGAATGCTGCCGTACCGAAAGAACCTGTTTTCTTTTTAAAACCAGATACAGCTTTATTAAAAGACAACCAACCGTTTTACTATCCTGATTTTTCGAAGGAAATACACCATGAAATTGAGTTAGTTTTAAAGATTACAAAGAATGGTAAAAACATAGCTCCGGAGTTTGCTCATAAATACTATGATGAAATTGGCATTGGAATTGATTTCACGGCCCGAGATATTCAAAGCATGTGCAAGGAAAAAGGATTACCGTGGGAAAAAGCAAAAGCATTTGATCATGCTGCGCCACTTGGAGGCTTTATTAATAAAGAGAAACTACCTGCTCTTGAAAACATTCACTTCAAATTATTGATCAATGGAAAAACGGTTCAGTCAGGATCTACAAAAGATCTTTTATTTTCTTTTGATACCATCATTTCTTATGTTTCTAAATTTATTACTTTAAAAACCGGAGATCTTATATACACAGGAACGCCAGAGGGTGTTGGCCCTGTACAAATCGGTGACAAGCTGGAAGGTTTTATAGAGGAACACAAGTTATTGAATTTTGAAATAAAATAAATTTAAAACATAAACTCATGAAAAAGTTGATTTTGTTTATCGGGATTGTCTTCATCGGTTTTTCTGGAGAAGCACAAACATTGAAAGTGAAAGATCTGACAAAAAAAGCGGATAGTGTAATTAAAAAATTACCCACCGTAACAAAAAATCCCAATTCACTAACAAATGATGAGGTGATTAATGGTTTAAAAGAAGCCTTAAGTGTAGGTACAAATCAATCTACCGCATTGGCTTCAAAGCTGGATGGATTTTATAAAAACCCGGCTATTTTTATTCCTTTCCCAACAGAAGCACAAAAAGTAAAAGAGTATGCACTAAAAGTTGGATTAACAGCTCAGGTAAACAAATTTGAGATGACATTGAATCGTGCGGCAGAAGAAGCTGCAAAAAATGCCGCACCTATTTTTCTTAATGCGATTAAAGGAATGAGCATAACAGATGGATTTAGTATTTTAAAAGGGAATGATGATGCGGCAACGGTTTATTTAAAAGATAAAACGACTATCGACTTAAAAAAATTATTTGCTCCAATTGTAAAAAATGCGACCAACAAAGTACAACTTACGAAGTACTGGACACCATTGGCGACTTCCTATAATAAAGTTCCGTTGGTGCAAAAAGTAAACCCCGATCTGAATGCATATGTAACTGATAAAGCAATACAAGGGTTATTTAAATTGATCGCTGATGAAGAATTAAAAATCAGAAAAAATCCGGCAGCACGTGTTAGTGATCTGTTAAAGAAAGTTTTTGGATGGGCGGGGAAATAACAGTCTGGAGAGCGAGAGCTAGGAAGAAATAAATTAAAAGGGCCTTAAGAGGCCCTTTTTAATTTATTGTTAGGCGTGTTCTTTGTTACCATTTTTATTCATTTTAATATTTTCCAAATATGCCAATAGATTGATATATTTTTACTCTGCGGTCGGTTTAAGCACATTAACGGTAAGATTCTTTAATTTATTAGTTGTAAACTTGTATCAGATAATTCGATTCATGATTAGGGCTTTTCTTTTTCTTTCATTCCTCCTTATAACTAACGTTTCTTGTGCTCAGGACACAATTTTTATAAAAGACAATCCTACCAGAATCTCAACAGAAGATAAAGAAATCTATTTTTTTTCTGAAACGGATTCCGATTTACCAGCCGTAATCAATAAGCAATTTAAAACTAAAAAAGAAGTACCGCTTTACTACATAACAGGCATTGTATGGGTAAAATTTGTTATCAAAAATAATAGTACAATACAACGTTTTGTAATACATCCTTCGGATGGCCACCTTGCCGGAATGTACTTATATAAGCCTGATAGCACAGGATATGTAATGACTCCCGCTAAACGGCATCACCCGGAAGATGGAAGAGATATAAACAACCGCATTCCTGCTTTCTTTCTTGATATATCTCCGCAAGAAACCAAAACATTTTATTTAAAATATTATACATCAAATGAAGTTGCAAACTTCAATTTCATCATTGAAGATTATGTAAGCTATACAGAATATGTTGAACTGGATTATTTGATCATTGGGTTATATTTTGGTGCGCTATTATTGATTATTGCAATAAACCTCTTTTATTTTATTTCGTTACGAAAGTGGAATTTCCTGATTTATGCAGTATATGTATTTATAACGTTGCTCGTAACATTAACCATACATGGTTTTGCATGGCTATTGATTCCAAATGAAGACATCTCTTATCATGTCGCTTTTTTCATTTTCCGCTTATGGCCAGACGTTTTTCTCATCTTCACCATTAGACTGATAACACTAAAAGAATATTATCCCAAATTCACAAAAGTATGCTATGGTTTTATTGGTTACCATTCGTTTATCGTACCCATTTTCGAATTTACAAATGCATTTGAGGTAAGAACAAAGTGGATGGGCCAATGGGAGAGTATCAATTTTGTATCGGGATTTATTTTGGTTTTTATAGCAATTGTCTTGTCCTATAAACACAACAAATACCTTTTCAAATATTATTTGATTGCATACAGTGCCCTGCTTATTACGATAGGTGGTTTTTCAGTGAGTTCGATTAGTAAATCCAACTGGATCGTTATGGAGCATTTACTAAAAGTTGGGACACTTATCGAAATAATTACCTTTTCATTTGCTGTATCCAGAAACTTCAAAATTACACAGGCTGATTTACGGAAGAAAAAAGAGGACGAACAAAAACTGCATGAGAAGGTTAAACAACTTGAAATGGATGTCAGAAAAGCGCAAATGAACCCCCACTTTATGTTCAATGCCCTTACTTCTATTGATTATTTTATTCTTAAGAATGATGCCCTACAGGCACGTCATTACTTGAGTAAATTCTCAAAGTTGATGCGATTAACACTCGATAACTCAAAGAATAACTTTGTACCGCTTCACGATGAGTTAAATGCTTTGACATTTTATATTGAGCTGGAATTTTTAAGATTGAAATCCAATGCGCACACCTTTGAAATCAGAACAAGTGAAAAAATGGATTTGGATTCGATATTTGTACCTCCACTCATTCTTCAACCCTTTGTTGAAAATGCAATCTGGCATGGGTTACAAAAGAAAGATGAGCCGGGAAAATTATTAATTGATATTGATTTTAGGGATGGGGAGTTGAAATGCACTGTAGAAGATGATGCCGCAGGAATAAAAAAAGAGCTGATACCAGGTTCCTCTAATCGAAAAGCATCTGGTATAACGATTACAAAAGAACGCCTTACGCTTATTCACAGCATTCTCAATACATCCAATAAATTTAGTATTAAGGACAAAGGAATTGAAAATATAAATCTAACCGGAACGAAAGTAGAGTTTAATATGCCTTATCAGTTAGAGTATGCTTAAAATTAGGTTTATAGAGGTCCTGTTGCGAATGTAACCTCAATTGCAAATTTTTTATCATTTAGTTTTTCTACTTTATCAATTCGCACAGAACTTCTGATTTCTCCTTCCTCAAAATTAAGCTCTTCACCGAATTCTAAATTCTGATAGCCATTAGGAACTTCTTCTTCAATTCTATTCATTAGCCGATCCGTTCCCTTCACAATATCAATTGGCGCATCTGTTTTTTTGTTTATTTCGTTGAGCATGGTTACGGTACGCTTGTACCAAAAACCTACATCTGTAAGTTCTGACTGAAACCTGCTGGTTTCAAAACGAAATGTTAATGCATAGTACTCACAACCCCAATTTTTAATGATCAGTTTATCCCCATTTTCAAAATCAACGGTTTCTATCCCCTGCTTTTTGTCCTGGCTTAATTCAAACGACATTTTGGGAAATGCGTTCTTTTTTATGATTGCTTCAGGGGTTCCACGTGTGCAATCCGAACCACCTTCATTTATAATGCTTTTTTCTGATGTACCAACTGGCGGAGTAAGCAAGGTATCTTGAACCGTAGTATCCGAAACGTGTTGCCCTTCTGTCTTCGGTTTATCCGGATTACCGCATCCTAAAACCGCAAGTGACAACAAAAAAAATAAACTTTTTTTCATAGTATAATAAATCATTTTTTAATGCATGGGAGGTTCTGCCTCTCCCAGTAAGACACAATAAATCTCCGTTGCGTATTCATCAAATAACCTTGGATCCTTAAATATTTCAGCTTTTACCACCTTAGTGCACCATTCTAAATAAACTTCAAAGAGCTCTTCCTTTTCATCGCTAATGCCAATCAGCTTAAAAATGATGTCGCTTAAGTGTAAATGATATTCTTGAGAGTGCCAACCGAGTGCGTTCAAACCATTCATCAAACGTGTATTTGTAAGATGATCTTTGATAAGGGTAATGATAATATCTTTATGCTGCATGCAAGGGGGATGTTAAAATGCGACACAAACATCGGATTTTTTATTTCAATTTATATTACCTCTTCTTTGTTTTTTTTCAATCCATTTGGAAACATAATGGTTAACAATGCAAAAATGAGCAGAAAATTAAACTCTACCCCATTTCTGCCGCCACCAACAACAAACCAGCCTTCTTTCAAATGAATCATGAAAATTCCCATAATCAAAATGAACATATTGGCAATGCATACCGGTTTTAAGAATTTGTTCATAATCAATAAGGGTACAGAAAATAAGTGTGTTAACTTAACTGCCCAGGCAATCAATACACCAAACGGAGCAAAGCCAACGGTATTTAAATACAATTTTCCGAAATCATTTACACTGCCATCCAAAATGGTAAAAACACTATGAACAGCAAAAATTACAGCTACAGCAAAACGTAATAAGAAAGTTGAATGTGCAAGGTTTTTCATAAAATCGATCTATTTCAGGTAATAATTAAAATTAACAACATTACTTTCTTCAGCCATCGTAGCACGATAAAAATCGATGGCATGTTCATCTTCTACGTCCGCAAGTACAAACATCTCTTCTATCTGCAATGACTTACAATAATCGGATAAATGGGAAATCAGTTTTTTACCGATTCCTTGTCGCTGGTATTCTTCTTTTACTGCAATATCATAAATAAATGCAATGGGTTTATCGGAATAATACTGATCCAGTAAATAGGCGGTGAGTCCTCCAATGATGCGATCATCATTTTCAACAACATAGGCAATAAAACCGGGTCGTGATAAAAATTGTTGCAAATGATCCTGGTTAAGTTTTGAAAAATTTTTCATTTCAAAAATAACCTCAAATAATTTAATAAGCTCCATGAACTTATCGAGTTGCGTGCTATCTAATTTTATGAAACGAAGTGCCATGATGTATAACAATAAAGTGCAACGAAAGTAAAATAAAAAAGATCGTTTTTACAAAACGATCTTTTTAAAAATTTATAGATTAAGCTCCGTGGTATCCTCCGCCAAGACTTGGATATTCGATGATACCCAATTCCGGTGGGATGCTGATAACCGGTATTAATGAATGATTCACAACCTGTTGAGCAAAAGATCCAAGTAAACGACCGCTTATGTTTTCATCCTGATCGGTCATGATGATAATCAAATCAGCATTGATGGCTTTGGCATATTCCTGAGCAATTTTTGCCTGATTGGTATCTTTAAAAATTTTGGTTGTTGATTTCAATCCTGCTTTTTGAATATACTCTTCAATTTGCTCAATTTTCAACAAAAATTGTTTGTCACCTCCACTTTCGTGTAATCCAACAATATGAATCGTGGCTCCAAATGTTTTAGCAATGGTAATCGCATGCCCAACCTTTTGACGGGAATGTGCTGAATCATCAATAGGTAAAACGATATTTTTGAAGCCAACATTTGCAGCACTTTTTTGCACTGATAGAACAGGGCAATCGGATTGAGTAACCACTTTATAGGTGTTGCTCCCAATAAAGAATTCAACAAACCCTTTTGTACCATGTGTACCCATTACAATTAAATCAATATTGTGTTCCTGTGAAACGGATACGATCTCAGAAAAAATACGGCCATCAGAAGTAATGGCGGTTGATTTAACTCCATACTTTTTGAATACTTCAGCTGCAACCTGCTCTAATTTTCGTTCTATTATCTGTGTAATTTCGGATGGATTCGGTACAGCCATTTCTGGCTGAATGATATTAAATTGCTCCCAGTGTCTTTCTACAACATGCAGTAGAAGGAGTTCCGCTTTAAACGTTTGAGCGATATATGCTGCATGCTCTACAGCAACAAGGGCTGTTTCAGAAAAATCGATTGGAATAAGGATTTTTTCTACTTTAAATGCTTTCATAAGTGTGGGGTGTTTTATGTGTATATGCAAACCTAATAAAAAACTCGTACTTTTCACAATATCAAAATCACTAAATTACTAGGCCTTACTTTATCCACCATGAACAAAATAATTGCCGAAACCGAACTTATCCTCAATAAAGACGGGAGTGTTTATCATTTACAGCTTTTGCCAGAGCATATTTGCGAAAACATTATCATTGTTGGCGACCCCGGGCGCGTAGAAACCGTGTCGTGTTTTTTTGACGCTGTTGATCTTCGAATACAAAACAGGGAATTTGTGACCCATGGGGGCATCTATAAAGGCAAGCGGTTTCTGGTGATATCATCGGGCATTGGTACCGACAATATTGATATTTTGTTAAACGAACTGGATGCTGCCGTTAACATTGATCTTAAGACACGACTTGTGAAGGACAAACACACACCTTTAAATATTGTACGGATTGGTACTTCCGGTGCTTTACAGGCAGATATCCCTGTCAACAGCTTTGTACTATCGGAATACGCAATAGGATTTGACGGTTTATTGAATTATTATGAAGCACTACCCACGATTTATGAACCTTCCCTTTCAACAGCATTTATACAGCAGAGTAACTGGAACCAAAACCTTCCCTATCCTTACGCTATAAAAGGAAGTGAGCACCTTATCCAGAAACTGGAAACAGGTTGCATGAAAGGGATTACCGCAACAGCTCCTGGTTTTTATGGCCCCCAGGGAAGAACCTTAAGACTGAATCCCTGGGTTATTGATTTTAATCAACAATTGAAGGATTTTGATTTTGATGGAAAACGCATTTTTAATTTCGAAATGGAGACCTCCGGACTCTATGGATTAGGAAAACTACTTGGACACCAAACCTGCACCATTTGTGTAATTATAGCCAACCGGGAAACAAAAAAATACAGTACCGATTATGCTCCGTATATGTTGAAATTGATTGAGCATGTTTTGGAGAGATTAACATAGCGAGGTTGAAATCTTGTTATAACTACCTTTAAATAAAAGGTTTTTACAACTTATTTTTGTTCATACCAAGGTTGGATAGATATGGATAAAAAGGAAATAAATGCGCTTATTAGTTTGCTGGATGACCCGGATGAAGGGATATTCAAGCAAGTTAGCAATAAGTTTTTATCTCTGGGGCAGGATATTATACCGGTACTGGAAGATGCGTGGGAACATTCATTTGACACGCTCATTCAAAATCGAATTGAAAATATCATTCATCAGATTCAGTTTGATATTATAAAAGCGGATCTAAAAAAATGGTCGCATCCGGATCGTCAGAATCTATTGGAAGGTGCCTTATTGATTGCACGTTACCAGTATCCGGATATTGAAGCATCCAAAATAAAAAAGCAAATCAATCAAATCAGACATGATGTTTGGTTGGAATTGAATGATAATTTAACCGGATTGGAAAAAGTGAAGATCATCAATCATATTTTGTTTGATGTTCATAATTTTAGTGGCAACACCACCAATTATCACGCTCCACAAAACTCCTACATCAATAATGTACTGGAGAGCAAGAAGGGTAATCCATTATTACTGTCTATTATTTATACCATCATTGCCCAAAGTCTTGATATCCCTATTTATGGCGTAAACTTACCTGAACATTTCATACTCAGTTATATGGATGTAGAACACATGGGGGTTCCAACGCCAGAAGGAAGTGAAGGCAGCAATGTATTGTTTTACATCAACCCGTTTAGCAAAGGTGCCGTATTTGGTGCGAAAGAGATTGATGCTTTCCTGAAACAGCTCAATCTATCACCATTGGCTATCTTCTACGAACCATGCTCTAATCTGGAAATCATTAAACGATTGATGCGTAATTTGATTTCTTCCTATGAAAAACTTGGGTATCCTGATAAAAGTGAAGAGTTGAGAGAGTTGTTAGAGTCGTTAGGGTGAAGCGAGAGCGAGTATTGAGTGAAGCTTAGTATATAAATTAAAAACCCCGATAATTATCGGGGTTTTTAATTTATATACTAAGCTTCGATCTCCTCATTCACAACGCCCATTGCACAGAATTTATCAATGCGTTCGCTGATGCGTTTTTGAGGATTTATTGGTTCTAATTCGTTAATGCGTTTAATCACTTCTGCTTTTACAGTTGCAAAAATTGCTTCATGATTTACATGTGCCCCACCCAAAGGCTCTTGAATAATTCCGTCAATCAGTTTATTGCCCAACATATCTGTAGCTGTCAATTTCAATGCGCTTGCTGCTTTTTCTTTGAAGTTCCATGTTCTCCAAAGAATAGCAGAACAATTTTCCGGAGAAATAACAGAGTACCAGGAATTTTCCAACATCAGTACACGATCTCCAATACCAATTCCTAATGCTCCACCGGAAGCACCTTCACCAATGATAATGCAAATAACAGGAACTTTTAGTTGTGTCATTTCCATCAGGTTACGGGCAATGGCTTCACCTTGCCCACGCTCTTCGGCTTCTAATCCTGGGTAGGCTCCTGGAGTGTCAATAAATGTAACGATGGGTTTATTAAATTTTTCGGCCAGTTTCATTAAACGCAATGCTTTGCGATATCCTTCCGGATTGGCCATTCCAAAATTACGAATCTGGCGCATTTTGGTATTGATCCCTTTTTGCTGGCCGATAAACATAACGGTTTTGCCATCAATGCTACCAAAACCACCAACCATTGCTTTGTCATCTTTTACGGTGCGGTCGCCATGCAATTCCACAAACGTATTATCTGTAATTGAATTGATATAAGCTAATGTGTAAGGGCGATCCGGATGGCGGGAAACCTGAACACGTTGCCATGGGGTAAGATTACCATATAATTCGATACGTGTTTGTTTTATTTTTTCTTCAATATCAGCTGCAGTTTTTGAAACATCCACTCCACTTTTTTCAGCAACCTGTTTTACTTTTTCCAAATGTTCGTATAATTCAGCAATTGGCTTTTCAAAATCCAGATAATTCATTCGTTCCTTTTTGGTTTTAGAACACGAAACTACAAAAATATACTGAAACTCGGTTTTTGATTGTTTAAAAATAGATGTAAGCTACTGGATATGTGGCGATAAGTTAGCTTCGAAGCCTAATTTTTTTATACCTTTGACCCATATGAAGCGTACTTACTTATTTTCTATATTACTGTTTCTTTCCGTTTATGTATCCGCACAAATCACAGAGGAACAAGACCAACCCAATAGCCTACCCAATCTAACAACAACAACCAATGCCCAAAAAGCACTTTTGGCGGCTTTGAGAAAAGAAAGTACCCATGACTTTGACGCACTGTTTTCAAAAGATATATTGCCTATTATGTTTCCGGAAAAAATAATGCTTGAAAAATTTTCTAAAAAATACAACAATGTACCGCTTGACACGCTTAAAAACTATGTAAAACAGTGGGTGACGAGTGATGATTTATATGGTGATGTTTTGAAATTTCAAAGAGAAGGTTTTTTACGTTCTCTTGCACGCGGAAAAGAATTGGGTATTCGTTGGTCAGAAACAAATTGGACTTCCTGTAATATTGACTCATCCCAACAAAATGAATTGGGTAGAGTTTATAAAGGAAATATTTTCTTCACCTGTAAAGCGAAATCCTACATTATTAAACAGGAATTTACCAAGGTTAAAAATAGTTTTATAATAACGGATCTAATGACGCCTTATGTTGATCCGTTTGGGAGTTTTGACGAGCGCATTTCAACTTTTCTAAACGATCAAATCAAGAGTAAACGTTATTCTTATAGTGATATACCTTATAAAAAAGAAAAAAATGATTCTATTCTATTAAAGGATCCCTCCGTTGAGTTTGTAAAGGCAAAAGTTTTGAAAAATACGGCTACTCAACAAACGTTTTCATTTCTATTTATAAAATACAAAAGTGAAGCTGCACGTGAAACAGTCTATCAAAAATTAGCTCATTCTTTTTATTTAAATAAACAAAAGAACAATGAAAAGCTAACAAACCGCATTGTATATGTTGTTAATAAAAACGAACTTATTGTTTTTAAAACAAGTTGTAACAGTAAGGAAGAAAGCTGGAACGAACTTCGGAATGAATTGATATCAACACTTAATACATCTGGAAGATTCGAACAGTCATGTGGGACAGGTGTTGATGATTTCATCCCACCTCCTCCACCGCCATTGCCTCTTGATAAATAAAAGAGAAGATTATCTTTTAAAAGTCATCTCCCATTCTTTTTTATTACTTCTATCATCCTCTACTTCCAGCTTAAACAGATGGTTTCCGGGTTGAATGGACTTATCGAATGTATAAAACAGCAAATCATTTTTTTGATCATACTCACAAAGTACCCACTTTCCATCAATGGTGCCTCTGTACTTTTTTACACCGGATAAATTATCAGTAACTTTAAGTTTTATATTTTTTAATCCACTAAAATTAGCCACAGTAGCACCTTTTGGCTGTTTTAATAAAAGTCTGATTTCCGGAGGGGTTGTATCCATTGTCACAGCAAATTTCCCAAGGTGTTTTACTTCAGTATAAACAAAATCAGTTAAAAAACTGCCACCTTCATAAGTTTGTTTCCCAGTCTTATCAATGGAAACGATGCATAAATTCTTATATAAGTCAGCAGGTATACCTTGCACATAAAATTTTAAGATCATTGCTTTTTGTAAAACAACTGTTTCATCCTCGATCTCATAGATATTTGAATAAAAACTCCGTGATGATCTGTAGCCCATTTTATAATTCAAGGTATGATCATCATACAAGGTAAAAGGCGGAAAAAATGCCTGAAATTCGGCCTCTCCAATATCATTGGAAACATGACATTTATAGATAGAATCTTTTTTCGTAGCAGAAATGGGAAGTGCAATTCCTTTGGATGTGCTTTTTACTTTTAGCGACAATTCGGTTTTGTTGCCGGCATAATCCTTTACGATAAAGGTGATCCAGTGATCCTGATCATCTTTAAAATCAATGATTCCACGATTCAAAACTCCCTTGTAAATTTCCAATGCATTATTTTTTGCTAAAAAACACTTTTGAATAGTTTGACGGCTTCTTTGTTTTTCAGCATAATCAATGTGGGCATTTACATATCGTGCATTATCGAAGGAGAATGTTTCCATTTCGTAATAGTAGATGCGTTTTCCACCTGACAGCAATTCAATTGAAAACACATTATTGGTTCCGGAACCACCATTTTCCCGGTCATAGCAATTGATTCCAAAACCGATCTCTCCGTTCACCAGCAAGCTATCGGTTGGCGAAATAATATAACTTCCATTTATTCTACGGGGAATAATTTTTTTTGTCCTGTTTCTGCCATTGATGCTGGCAGCTTCATTTATGGGATATACAGCAATGCTTACAACGGTTGGTTGAATGCTATCTTCGACCTTATAGCCGAAATAATAAGGATTGATGGGCATTTCTGTCAATTCATTCCGAATCTCAAAATGCAGATGTGGCGCCTGCGAACTTCCTGTATTCCCTGAAAAACCTATCAAATCACCTCTTTTTACAGGTAACTGTTGAGCAGGAAGCAAGAGTGTGTCTATTTCGAATGATTGCAATTGATTTTGAAGGGCATTTGTTTTTGCCTGAATCGTCGTATTAAATGCCCGCAAATGGCCATATACAGAAACATAACCATTGGGATGCGTGATGTAAAGTGCTTTTCCATACCCAACAGGACTGATTTTAATTCGCGAGAGGTACCCGTCAGCAACGGCATAAACCGGCATTCCCTCCTTTTCTGTTCGAATATCAAAGCCTGCATGAAAATGATTGGGACGTATTTCGCCAAAATTACCAGCCAACGTAATCGGCATATGTAAAGGTGAGTCGAAGTAATTTTGCGGATAATTCACTTGCGCTGAGGATGGTAAGATGAGCCCGAAAAACAGGATGAAAAGGAGTTGTTTATACATGCCACAAAGGTATAAAAACCAATTGCAAGAATTATTTTGTATATT
>DAORKB010000047.1:12320-17413 GCA_035439365.1 Bacteroidia bacterium | reverse complement strand
TTCGAACTGACAGCTTGCCCACACTTGATCAACGTTTTAAATAGTTCTAGAATTTGGTTGCTGAGGTAAATAATTTTTAATTCGGTAACTGTGCCTCCAACAATTGCTCTCCAAAACCTCCATCAGCAGTTACATGCGTAACAACCGCGCCGTCTACATAAATGTACATATCATACGTGCCGGCAGGGGAATCCAGATACAACGAAACAATTGAATTGCTTCTGTATCCATTCATGTCCGGAGTTGTCCAAGTCCCTGGATTTATAGGACCCTCTTGTTTTAATGTACCATCCGATGACGTATATCGAACAGTGAAAGGTGATGAGCCCGGTGTGTTTTCAAAAACTTTATACGTTACTGTATATGTCTTATCGTCTTTTTTACAAGAAGAAATTAAAATCAGAAGAAAGAGGATGTAAATTAAATTTTTCATAATACCTGTTTTGCGAACTATTCCCATTTTTATTTTAAGCCGTATTTGGTTTTGTATTTTTCGTATAGTGCCTGTTGTTCATTTGTAAGATCAATGGCCATGCCTTTAACATATGCGTTTGTTACATGATTTGTTCGCATGTCCAATGCATCACCTGTAGAAATAAACAGGGTAGCATCTTTTCCTTGCTCCAAACTGCCAATTGTTTTATTTATACCAAGCATGGTTGCCGTGTTAAGTGTTATCGCTTGTAAAGCTTGTTCTTTTGTTAAACCATATGCAACAGTTGTTCCTGCCATAAATGGGAGGTTACGGGCTCCTGTAGCTTCCTGGTCTCCGGCGTTATTCAGGCAAAATAAAATGCCTGCCTTTTGCAACAAATAGGGGAGTTTGTAGCTTTGGTCAACATCATCATCTGCATGTTCTGGAAGCTCATGAACACGTGTTACCATTACAGAAACGTTATTCTCTTTCAATAAATCAGTTAGCATCCAGCTTTCTCGTCCGCCAACAATCACCACTTTTTTTAGTTGGAATGATTTACAAAAATTTACCGCTTCAATCATTTCTTTTACATCGTTTGAGTGGATATACGTAATTTCAGTTCCATCCAATAATTTTTTAATGGCTTCAAAACGAATATTCTTTTCTTCGGGATTTACGGTTTCTGAATAAGCTTTTGCATCTGAAAACAGTTTTTTTAATTCTTCCGTTTGCCGTGTATATTCTTTGTTTTTTTCATACGGACCGGCAAACCCCTGATCTTCGTCAACGTATTTGCGACTTTGTATACGCGGCCAATTAATATGTATACCATCATCAATTTTATATACAGCATCTTCCCAGTTCCAACCTGATAATTGTACAATGCTCGAAGTTCCGGAAATAATCCCTCCTCTTGGAGTAGCTTGCACCATTAACACACCATTGCATCGTACAGTAGGAATTATTTTTGAATCGGTATTGTAAGCAATCAACGAACGAACATGTGGTAAAATACTTCCTACTTCTCTAAAATCATTAGATGCACGCGTTGCTTCTATTTCCGTTAATCCTATGGTTGAGTTAGGAGCAATGAATCCAGGATATACATGTTTACCACCCGCATCTATTATTTCATCATAGCTGGATTTGTCAATTCGTGCTGTTGTTGCATCCACCACTAAATTAATTTTTCCATCCTTGATACCGATAAGTGAGTTTTCAATCACTGTACCCGTTCCAAGATGAGCTGTTGCATTCATAATTAAAATGCTTTTCGTTTGCGCGAACGTAAAGATTGAAATAAAAACGAGTATAATCGTACAGCTAACGTGTGCAATTTTTTTTAGAGTTGTCATAAGAATATTTTTAAAAATAAAATATTAGCGATCTGATGTCATATAATTTGATTCAATAGAATCGCATCCATCCAATTTTGGTTTCTTTGGAGCAACCGGTTGTGTAGGGCCACCGGATTTTTTTTCAGCAATCATTTTTTGAATGATCCGACTCCGTTCTTGTTGCATCGTTGTTCGAAGTTGCTGATCTTCTTCTGCATCAAAATAAATCTGTCCATCAATAATTGTCTTCTCTGCTTTTGCATAAATGGATAAAGGATTATCCGACCACAAAACCACATCTGCATCTTTTCCAACTTTTATACTGCCCACACGATTGTCGATGTGTAATAATTTTGCAGGATTTAATGTAACCAGTTTCCATGCATCTGCTTCGCTCATCCCTCCATATTTTACAGATTTTGCTGCTTCCTGATTAAGGCGTCTTCCCATTTCTGCATCGTCCGAATTGATAGCAGTTACAACGCCCATCTGATTTAGTATAGAAGCATTATAAGGTATCGCGTCTTTTACTTCTACCTTATATGCCCACCAATCACTAAAGGTGCTGGCACCTATTCCATGCGCTTTAATTTTATCAGCTACTTTATAACCTTCCAAAATATGCGTAAAGGTGTTCACTTTAAATCCCATGGAATCGGAAACATGCATCAGCATATTTACTTCTGATTGTATGTAGGAGTGACAGGTAATGAATCGTTTTTTATTTACGATTTCGGCAATGGCTTCCAATTCAAGATTACGACGAACCGGCGTTGCACCAGGTTTCATTTTTTCGGGTAAGGCGCCGTACGCTTTCATTTGCGCATCGTACTCTTTTGCACGGGTAAAATAATCGTAATACACTTGTTCTACACCCATTCTGGATTGTGGGAAACGAACTGTATTTAAATCACCCCAATTACTTTGTTTTACATTTTCACCCAATGCAAACTTGATGAAGCCATCTGCTTTTTCAAATTTCATTTTTTCCGGTGCAGCTCCCCAGCGCAATTTTATAATTGCCGATTGTCCTCCAATCGGATTGGCAGATCCATGTAATAGTTGAGCAGAGGTAACACCACCCGACAATTGTCTGTAAATATTGATGTCTTCCGGATCAATTACGTCACCAATACGAACTTCGGCACTGGATGCCTGTGTACCTTCATTCACTCCGTTTGCAACAGCAATGTGAGAGTGTTCATCAATAATACCGGATGTTAAGTGTTTGCCTGTTCCATCAATAACTTTTGCAAATGCCAGTTTGGTCGCATTAATATCATCCGCAATTCGTACAATACGTCCCTCCGTCATGTACACATCCTGATTAGTTAATATACCTTCGGGTTCGTTGGTCCATACGGTAACATGCTTAATCAAAATGGCATCGTATCGGTTTTTAAAATTTTCTATGAATTTGTCAAAACCATCATGATCGTCCAACGGTTTTCCATAGGCACAAAACGGGTAAATAACTTTCCCAAAAGATGGTTGTTCTTTTTTGGTGGTGTCCTTTTTATCTTCAGCAACATAAGCCGCTTTAAAAGTGGTGCTCCAATCTATCCAATCTCCCTTACCATTTTGTCCGTTCCCATTCATTTGAACCGGGTTAATAGAAAAATCACCACTTAACCGTATGGTTTCTTCCGGGTTTTTTAATTTAAAGGATAGTGAAATAGAATTTCCGGCAATGGTTATATTTACAGGTGTTTTGGTTGTATCAACAAGTAATTTCCCTTTCGGTTTATCAATCTCTCCCTCTATTATTAGTTGTTGTTGCTTATCACCATATTTCAGGTCATATGTTCCCCGGATGTCATTCAGGTTATAATCTTTTAAACGGTACATTTTTCCTTGTATCCAATTTTCGTAGATGATTGTTTTCTCATCAAACAAATTACCGGAAGTGATGATAAAATTGGCGAGCATTCCGGGTTTTAATTTCCCGATCAGGTCACTCATTTGAAGCATCTCTGCAGGAACGGTTGTTAAAGCTTTCAAGGCTTGCTTTTCTGACAAACCATAGGAGATGGCTTTGCGAAGATTTTTCCAAAAATCTTTTTTGTCTTTTAAATCGGCAGTGGTAATTGAAAAAGGGATGAAATATTTTTCCAGTGCAAAAGGATTCACTGGTGCCATTTCCCAATGTTTTAGCTCCGTGAGTGTAATGTTTAATGCATCGTATGCATCTTCCACATCATAGGCTGCTGGAAAATTAAGCGGAAGAATAAACCGGCAACCACTGGCTTTCAAATCATCCAGGCGCTGGTATTCCGTGCCAGATCCCTTGAGGATATAGTTTACTTTAAATTCATCTGCAATTTTATCAGCCCGCAATGAATTAAATTTGTTATTGGTTTCAAATATCTGAGGAATGCTTTGCAAGTCGTTAAATGCTTGAAGTGAAATATTAAACTCCTTTTTCGTTTTATCATTTTTATACCATTCTGCATCAAGATATGTCTGACGCAGCAAAGCAACTGCACCCATTAGTGATGATGGGTAATCCTGTGTAGAGGTACCTTTATCAAAAGAGTACATGGCAGCAGCTCTGTCTTTTAAAATCAATTCATTCTCTTTTGCATCTGCAAGCGAAACAACAACAGCAGAGCCTCTTACAATACCGTCTTTCTGAAATGTAAGTACGGTCCCAAAACCTAACCCACGCATTTCCTCAGCATATTTATTATCAGCATTAAAAAGTCGGGAAGCATCTGTTTCTGCCTTTATTGCCTGGTTCCAGCCAAATGCTCCTTTTATATTGGATAGCATTTGTGGCCCAGGAGGTCTGCTTTCCCGTTTAGGCTCAGTGATGCCGTAGGTTGTGTACATATCAATTAGCCCGGGATAAATAAATTTGCCTTTTAAATCGTATACAACAGTGCCTGCGGGTACGTTTAAATTTGGTCCTGTTGCCACAATGCGACCATTTTTGATCAATAGCGTAGCATCCTGCATTTGCTGCTCTTCACTTACAATCAATGTTGCATGTGTAAAAGCATACGTTGTGTGGTTAGGATTAGAAGTCGCATTGATAGGGAACGTTTCCTGAGCGATAAAATACTTGGAGGAAAATAAAAGTAAAAAGAGTAGGTAGATTTTTTTCATAAAGTAAAAATGGTGTGGAGTATAAACTAATTACCTAGCATTGATATCCCAAAATTTGGATGATAACAAAAATAACATTTTAAATGAATTAGAATATACCTGTTGGGCAAACAATCTAAAATAGAAGTGCGGGCATTTAAAATGTTGATGAAGCGTATGTAAGGTGTCCATTCGAACGGACATAGCCCACGCAGCCTACGAATAATTGGCTTAACTGTTATTAGTTTAAA
>DAORKB010000047.1:1238-12220 GCA_035439365.1 Bacteroidia bacterium | reverse complement strand
AAAGTTTGATCGATTTTTAGTACTTTTGAACCCAATTAAAAAAGACGAGCATGTACAAAGGATTATTTTACACACATTTAATTTCAGTCAATTTATTTTTGTTGATTTATTTAGTCAAAACCATTTTGCTGGTTGCGAATAAAGAAGAAGCACTTACGAAACTTACGAAAGGGGTTAAAGTACCTGAAATGATTATCAGTGTTTTGTTTTTGATCACAGGGGTATATATGCTAACGCAATTACCGGCAATTAATACCCTATTGATCATTAAAATTATTGCTGTGTTTGCCTCTATTCCATTAGCTGTAATTGGTTTTAAGAAAAAGAAAAAAGCACTGGCAGTAGTTTCGTTTGTATTAATTGTAGCAGCTTATGGATTAGCAGAAATGAGTAAAAAGAGAGGAGCGAAAGTGGATGCAGTAACAACACCAACAAATGAAAGTGGTCCGCAAATGGTAGATGGAAAAACGGTTTTCGAATCCCGTTGTGTATCCTGTCATGGTGAAGACGGACAACTGGGTTTGATGGATGCACCTAATTTAACAAAATCGGAACTGGATGCTGCTGCACGCATAGAAATTATTACAAACGGAAAAGGAGTGATGCAGCCTTTTGGTGGAATGCTTACCGAAGAAGAAATTCAAGCTGTAGCAACGTATGTTGAGACATTAAAGAAATAAACGAACGATTGTGTTTGATACCGCAACAAAACAAGAAACCGCCATATTGGTGGGATTAATAAGTAAAAGTCAGGACGAAGAAACATTAAGGGAATACCTTGATGAACTTGAATTTTTAACCCAAACAGCAGGAGCCACAGTTGTAAAGCGATATACGCAACGATTGGAACATCCGGATTCGCGTACATTTATTGGTTCGGGAAAACTAAATGACATTCAAAAATATGTGACAGAAAACGGCATCGATCTGATTATTTTTGATGATGAGTTATCACCTGCACAACAACGAAATCTTGAAAAGGCAGTTAATCCAACTCCTGAAATAAAAATAAAGGTAGTAGACAGAACCCGCCTGATACTTGATATTTTTGCAGCACGTGCACGTACCGCACACGCAAAAACACAAGTGGAACTTGCACAATCAATTTACTTGTTACCACGATTAACAAAAATGTGGAGCCACTTGGATCGTATCAAAGGAGGGATTGGTATGAAGGGTGCCGGTGAAACAGAAATTGAAACGGACAGACGTATTGTTCGTGACCGGATCGCTTTTCTGAAAGAACGTTTGAAGACCATTGATAAACAGATGGAAACACAACGTAAGAGTAGAGGAGAGATGATTCGTGTAGCGCTTGTTGGGTATACCAATGTTGGTAAATCCACCATCATGAATATGTTAAGCAAAAGCGATGTGTTTGCAGAAAATAAGCTCTTTGCAACACTCGATACCACGGTGAGAAAAGTAGTGATCGAAAACTTGCCTTTTTTACTTTCGGATACGGTTGGGTTTATCCGGAAATTACCAACAACACTTATCGAATCCTTTAAATCAACTTTGGATGAAGTACGTGAAGCGGATGTGCTGGTGCATGTTGTAGATATCAGTCACTCTAATTTTGAAGATCAGATTAATGTTGTCAATCAAACCTTATCCGATATCGGTGCCGGAGATAAGCAAACGATTTTAGTTTTTAATAAAATAGATGCATTTACATTTGTAGAAAAAGATGAAGATGACCTAACACCACTAAACAAGCGTAACCTAAGCCTTGATCAATTGAAAAAATCCTGGATGAGTAAATTGAATTCACCGGTGCTGTTTATTTCGGCGGGTAAAAAACAAAATATTGAAGAGTTTAAAAAGGTGCTCTATGAAAATATTAAGGAGCTGCACCAGGTAAGGTATCCGTATAATAAGTTTTTATACTAAAGGGTAATTATTACGTGTTGGACCAAATAAAACCATTAGCATTTCCAGTTATTTTGAATACAACGCCTTTCTCATTTTTTCGTCGTATGCGTATACATCATAAAAGAAAAAGAGTTCCCCTAGATCATTAATTTCTGCTGTAAAATAGGTAATGTAAATAGGAATAGGATTCCGTATATAAACATATTTTTGTTTTTCATAGGTCAGATCGTGCAAGAGAGAATCCAAAGGATATTTTACAGAATCTTCACGAATTAAATATTTTGCAAGATCTACGAATTTTTCAAGCCGAATGCATCCATGGCTTAGTGCACGCATCTCTTTACCAAATAAATTCCGATGATCCGTATCATGCATGTAAACACCAAACTTATTGCTAAAATTGAATTTTAAAATACCAAGCGAATTATCTATACCGGTTGCTTGTCTTAACCTCCATGGAAAGAAATCTTCTTTGTATTTTTTCCAATTGATATAACTTGGATTAACCGGTTGATTATAGGCGTTCAATACCACGAAATTGTTTTTTCGGATGTATGAAGTGTCTCGTTTAAGAATAGGAAGTATTTCTTTTGTGGCAATGCTGTAAGGCACATTCCAATAAGGATAAATCAGAAAGTTGGTAACTTTACTCTTTAGCAATGGTGTAGGGTGAAGTGGAGGATTACCAACAATTACTTTTGATTTCATTATAAGGCTATCGTTCTCTATTACCCTCATCTCATACTTCGGAATATTTACAAATATGTATCTGGGTTCTGTTGGTAGGATGCGCCATCTGCAACGTTCCATGTTTAATTCAAGTTGCCTTATATAATCTGCTTTTGTTCGTTGCAAAGCTTTAAATGTGAGTTTGCCCAATTTACCATCTTCTATTAAATTGTTTTTGCATTGAAAATTCTTAATGGCTTTTATGAGCAGGATAGAGTCGGATACCAACGAATCAACGGATGCTCTGCTGAAATCATGGCTTGCAATTAGTCGTTCTTGCAATCGTGTATTGAAGGTGGATGAATCACTTTTTCTGCTTTTTAAACTATCCCAGGTGACATCTTTAAACTCATTAATAAAACTCCTTAAAGCAACCTTTAACCGCTGATATTGTACATTCTTTGGTTCCATAGCATGCATCGTTCTCTGAATTGTATTATGCCTTAATGCAGTATTTAACAATTGTACTAAGTTGGTATCAGCATATTGTGGATGCCATTCACGTGTTAGGCTGTCTTTATTTAACCGGCCTGCATGAATGTGAACAGCATAGGTAAAGAAAGCATCGGTTAGCAATAGATCAGCCTCCGATAATTTTGTCGCATCATACGTTCTTGCTTTTTTTTCGGGTTTCAATAAGTGATTAATTTTTTCAAAATGGTAATCAGTGTTGATAAGCCCATCCATATTTGCTTGTTGTAAAAGCTGTATCAGGGAATCTCCCTGAAAATTCAACCTGCCTTTATTGGTCCACGTAGTTAAATATTTCCGCTCCTTATAAAATTGATATAGGAAAGGTGCTGAAAAAAGGCTATCCTCTTGAAGAACAATAAACTGGGGGTTGGACGATAACATTTCTGCAATCAATTTGGCTACATTTTGATTGATTAACTCCGGCTTATCAATTATTACCACTGGTTTTACCTTTTTTTTAGGTGCAGGGTGTTCACAAGAACCAATAAGGAATAAAATAGGCGAAAAGATCAGTATACAAAGGCGGCTTAGGTGAAAAGAGAAAGTCATAAAAGTGTAAAATAAATCAAACGGTTAACGTACTTATTTACTGTGCCTTGTTAATAATTAAAATTTTGACTTTAGAAACCTAGTAAGTTTATTTACGTATTTTGTAAATAAAGGTTATTAGTTGGGTGAAAACCCTTCAAACATTGTGGTTTTGAATTGTGTAGTTGTATGATTACACGGCTTCAATGGATTGAAAGTTACTAACACCCGCTTGGTTTGATAAAGAGCCGATTTTAATTTAACAATTTAAATTCTATATTTGAAATAATAACAATTTAAAAAGCTAAAATCCCCCTATGAACGTAAAAAAATCTCTCTCACTTGCATTAGCTCTCTTTGTAATTACAATTTTTTCAAACAACATTCATGCACAAACCAAATATTACAAAGGCTACGTGGTGCTTTTAAATGGGGATACTTTAAATGGTGAGATCAGAAAAAATTCAAAAAAGGAATTTGATAATTTCTCCAAAGCAAGCTTTAAAAATGATGCAGGGGAAATAAAAACCTATCATGCAGACAAAGTGAAAGCGTATGTTGTGGATGGTTCAACATTTATTTCAAGAAATATAGATGGGGATCAGTTGTTTGTAAAACGTTTGTCAAAAGGAACATTAAATTTGTACGAGGTGCAGGTAGAGGTGATGCAAATGAATGAAATAAAAGTGAAATCAGATTATTACATGGAAAAAGAAGCGGGGGAATTTGTTAAAATCAAATCAGGCAAATTTAAAAAGCAAATTGTAGATGTGATGGGCGATAATCAGGAAATTGTAAAAGGGATAGAGGACAAAAAATATGACTATGATAATATCGTTGAAGTATTTAATGTATACAATAAGCCCGCAAATAATTAAATAGTGTAGAAAAAAAACTGTTAAAAAGCCTTGCCAAAAGCAAGGCTTTTTTTATGCCCCATCTTTTTTACCAGTAAAATAAGAAAATTGACCGTTGGTATAATAATCCCTGTTAAAAGCACTAAGGTTTCAAATTTGCAGTTTAAGATGAAGATGAATCTCTCAATAGTATAAACCATCTAAATCTTGAAACCATGAAAACATTGAAATTAAACAAGAAATTTTCCCTTAAGAAGGAGAAAATTGCAGCACTTAACCATGAACAATTGAAGCATGTTCAGGGAGGAGGAATAAACACATGGATAACGTGTCCGCTTCGCCCAACGGATGGCTGTTGGGGTAATCAAGCATACCAGGAATAATCATTGCTAAGGGCCGCATTTAATGCGGCCCTTTTTTTCAGGACGAGACAGTTTTATTGCCGATAACATTTTTGCATCGACCATTAACTAAATAAATTGCACCTCAAATAGGGTTATCTTATAATTTAGTGATGTTACATAACAGTAAATTAAACATTCACAAAAAATTGTAAGCATGAAAAAGATTAAAATTGAAAAAAAACTTTCTTTAAGCAAAGAAACAATTGCGAAATTGAACAATGATCAATTAAGCACGATTAAAGGTGGTACAAAGCTTACCCGTAATGATTGCCCTACAGGTCAAGCTTCCATAACTACTTGTACAATAAGCGGTACAGGTTGTTAGAAAATAAGTTTGCATAAGGCCCCCTATTTAAGGGGGGGGGGTTTTGGCAAAAGGGCAGTACCCTGAGAGTAGGTTTTGATAGTTTATAAATTATAATGTGAACAGGTAATATCGTTTTTTGCACCGTTAAATAAATATAATTTGAAATTTTATGCCATAGACTATATTTACCATGTTTATATAAACAACAATTTATACACTTAATAAAAAATTCCAACCATGAAAAAAATCAAAATTGAAAAAAAGCTTTCTTTGAGTAAAGAAACAATCGCAAAATTGAATGCGGAAAAAATGACGGAGATAATAGGTGGAGGTACTGCTACTTGTGGTCCTACTGTAGGCCCTGCCTGTCCTTCAAACCAAGGTCCAGCTTGCGCATCATATAATCAACCAGGAGGTTGCCCTGGATACACGGTTAACAATTGTGCTACAAACGCAGGTTGTTAAACACTGTGAAACGAATAATCAAGCCGCATAATACCAGCGGCTTGATTATTATAATAAACATCATTTCTCAATGCTCCCATGTAAGTTTGTCTGTTTTATGCTCTGAACCCAAATGGGACGAATGTTAACGCTTATCCTAAATTTTGGTTATTTTTACGATGCAAATCCGGAACATATCCTGATTTCATGTAATTATATAAATCAAAGCCATGTCTGTAAACGATAAAAAATTATATCTGCTGGATGCTTACGCCTTAATCTACCGTGCTTATTTTGCATTTAGTAACAATCACCGCATCAATTCAAAGGGCCTAAATACCTCTGCCATTCTTGGGTTCACAAATACGTTATTGGAAGTTTTAAAAAAAGAAAAGCCTACACATATTGCTGTTGTATTTGATACGTCCGAACCCACTGTTCGTCATACGGAGTTTCCGGAATACAAAGCCAACCGCGAAGAAACACCGGAGGACCTCTCTGCTGCTATACCTTACATTATAAAAATCATTGAAGGTTTTCATATTCCCGTTTTATTTTCGCATGGATACGAGGCAGATGATGTCATCGGGACACTTGCAAAAAAAGCAGAAAAAGAAGGTTATACAACGTACATGATGACACCTGATAAAGATTATGGTCAGCTTGTATCCGATCATATCTTTATTTATAAACCGGCACGGTTAGGTAACGGCGTAGAAATTATGGGACCGGCTGAAGTTTGTAAAAAATGGGACATCGCTTCTGTAGATCAATTAATTGATATACTCGGACTAATGGGTGATAAGGTAGATAATATCCCTGGTATTCCCGGAGTTGGAGAGAAAACAGCAATTCAATTGATCAAAGATTTTGGAAGCATTGAAAACATGCTTCAAAACACGGATAAGCTCAAAGGAAAATTAAAAGAAAAAGTAGAAGCAAATAAAGATAAAGCCATTCAATCAAAAAAACTGGCCACCATCATTTGCGATGTGCCGATCGAATTCGATGAAAAGAAGCTCATTATGGAGGAGCCCGATAAAGAAGCATTGAAAGCTCTTTTCACTGAATTGGAATTCAGAAGACTTGCTGAACAGTTAAATTTAAACGCAGCAGAATCAAAACCTGAAAAAGTAAAAACAGAAAAAAGTAAGGCCGCTCAGGTTAAAATAAATTCGGATCAAATAGATATGTTTGAATCCGATGTTGCAGTGGAAGAAGCTGCTGCTTTGGAAACAGAATTATCCGGAGAAGAAGAACAACAAGCCGCAAACATTATTTATAAAACAAGTACAGATGTTGAACATACGTATCATTTAATTGATACAAAAGAAAAAAGAACAGCCTTAATTGCAACATTGATGTCAAAACCTGCGATTAGTTTTGATACGGAAACAACAGGATTGGATGCCAACAATGCCGAATTAGTTGGTTTGTCTTTTTCCGTAACTCCGAAAGAAGCGTATTATGTTCCAGTTCCAGCAGTAAGAGAGGAAGCACAAACACTCATCAATGAATTCAAACCATTGTATGAAAACGAGGCAATCATGAAAATAGGGCAAAACATTAAATATGACTTGTCTGTATTAAAGTGGTATGGTGTAGAGCTGAAAGGAAAATTGTTTGATACAATGTTGGCACATTTTCTTTTGAAACCCGAAATGCGTCACAACATGAATGTTTTGTCAGAAACATATTTAGGATATTCTCCCATTTCAATTGAAACATTGATCGGTAAAAAAGGAAAAGGACAATTGAGCATGCGTGAGGTGCCGATCGAACAAATAAAAGAGTATGCTGCAGAGGATGCTGATGTTACACTTCAGTTGAAAGAAAAGTTTGAACCCATGCTTAAAAATGCTATGCAACAATTATTTGAAGAAGTGGAACTGCCACTTATTCCTGTATTGGCGGATATGGAAGCAGAAGGGATCACGCTCGACAAAGCAGCGTTGGGAGAATTATCGTTGGCACTTGAAAAAGATATAGTTGCAGTAGAAACAGAAATTCAACAATTGGCCGGAGTACCATTTAACGTGTCTTCGCCCAAACAAGTTGGAGAGGTGTTGTTTGAAACATTAAAAATTATTGAAAAACCAAAAAAGACAAAAACGGGACAATATGCAACCGGGGAAGAAGTGTTGGTGAAGCTTGTTGGTAAGCACGATATTGTAGGGAAAATACTCGATTACAGGGAGCTTGTTAAACTAAAAAATACGTATGTGGATACACTGCCATTGTTGATCAACCCACGTACAAACCGTATTCATACATCCTATAATCAAGTGGTCGCGGTTACAGGAAGGTTAAGCTCGGATAATCCCAACTTGCAAAATATTCCCATCCGAACGGTTCGGGGTAAAGAAATACGAAAAGCTTTTGTTGCAAGAAATGATCAATATATTTTACTTTCAGCCGATTATTCACAGATAGAGCTCAGGATCATTGCCGAATTAAGTAAGGATCAGGGAATGATAGAAGCATTTCAGACCGGTCAGGATATCCATCAGGCAACTGCTTCAAAGGTTTACAATGTACCTTTAGATGAAGTAACATCCGATATGAGAAGAAACGCAAAAATGGTAAACTTTGGGATCATTTATGGAATATCAGCTTTTGGTTTATCGGAACGATTGAATATTCCCCGAAAAGAGGCAGCTGCAATCATCGAAAATTATTTTGAAAAATATCCACGTATTAAAGCCTATATGGATGAAAGTATTGATATTGCAAGGGAAAGAGGATATGTTGAAACAATAAAGGGAAGAAGACGTTACCTGAGAGACATTAACTCAAGTAATCATACAGTTAGAGGGTTTGCCGAGCGCAACGCTATAAATGCACCCATACAAGGTAGTGCAGCGGATATGATTAAAATTGCAATGATAAATATTCATAAAGATTTTAAAGAGAAAAACTTGAAATCAAAAATGTTGCTGCAGGTGCACGATGAGTTGGTGTTTGATGTTTTTAAAGAAGAATTGGAAATTGTTAAACCCATTATTGAGAATAGAATGAAAAATGCTATGACCACACTGAGTGTACCAATGGAGGTTGGAATGGGCACAGGAATAAATTGGTTGGAGGCACACTAATTTTTAAAGCAGATCGTTAATCGAAAAAATGTTGAAAATTTAAATTATGAGCAAGCACATTATCCGTTTCACGCTTTCAATCCTTCTGTTTGTAAGTACATCTTGTTTTGCGCAAGATACGCTTGTAAAAAGAGATGGCCAGTTACTTTTTGGAAAGGTACTGGAAGTATCATCTACGGAAGTAAAATATAAAAAAATTGATTTTATAGATGGCCCTACTTATACAGAGATAAAATCAACCATAGAAAGGATAAAATACAGCGGCGGGCATGTTGATGTATTTCAAGAAGTTAAAAAAAAGGAACCAGAGATAAAAAAGAATGATGAGTATTACAGAGAGACGATAAAATACCCGAAAATTGTTGCCATCGGTTCTTATTATAAATGTGGCGAGGATGTAGTGAGGCAAAGACAAATGCAGGACTTTTTATTAAAAACAAGGGATCCGGAAATAATGTTTAGAGTGAAAAGTGCCCGCAGCTCTAAAGGTTTAAGATATGCAGGCTTTGCCGCGATACCGTTATTAATAAGCTCAGTCGTTTTTTATTCTTTTAGTTTTGCGGGTTATAACAGTAATGGTCAACCAACAGCCAATAGATCAATGCAGGGTGCTGCAGCAGGTTTTTTAGCGGGTGCAGTGGCAGTGTTTGGAGCATCTATTTATTTTAATATAAATCAAAAAACTCAAAACAGGAAAGCCATTAAACTGTATAATGAAAAATATGCAGGCAAATAAATCAGGTTTAAATAGTTGAGTTTGCGCTGATCGTGATTATCCGTTTTCGATTTTACGGATCAGCTTTTTCAAACCATCATCAATTATTTTGAAATAACGATAACGTTGTTTTTCTCCAACACCACTTATCAGATTTGATTTTCGAATCAAATTTTTTAACCACAATTCTGTTTCGTTACAGTAGGTCGCATTTTTTGTTGACATCGAATTAAATGTGTGATAAGAAATATATGTTTCTTTCATTTCACCCATTTGAGCGAGTACACAATTGTTTCCAATCATTACATCACTATGATACAACAGGTAGTTGTTGGGAACATCAACGGGTTTGTTATGAATATCCAGTTTGACATTTAATTCCGCTTGTTTACTAATGCGAAGTAACATTTGATTTAACTCATCACATATTTGTAATGCATCTTCTTTGTTTAAGAAAACACCTGCGTCCCAATAAAATTCAATCTGCTTAAATGTACTGTTTACAGTATCATCCGACCATATTTCAATGGATGGAATCTTTGCATAGAGTTCGTAGATGTCTTTTGCCAATTCCTTTAGTGTTGGATCTGCAACAACATGCTCAAATTTTTTGCCTTCGAATCCTGGAGCATTTAAAATCGATTTGTTCCAGTAAAATAATTTAAAAGAGGTAAGATTGGAATGAGCGAAGTGATGAAAAACAGGAATATCTTCAGCAGCAAAAAGAATTTGTTGCTGATCCGAAGGATATTTTAAGATCGTTTCAAGAGCTGTTTTAATACCTTGTAAATACAGGGCAAATGGATTGGCGTTACCATTAAAAGGTTGATAACTAAAATTTACAGAATGTTCACTGCTATTATTAATAAACGAATCAAATGAAAGTTTGAAATGCTTACAGAGCAGTGTAATTTCTTCTATGCTTAAAGAGCTTTCTCCTCGTATCCGGCGATAGGCACTATCACTGCTCAATTTTAAAAGATCTGAAAGTTCATCAACCAATGAAATGTTGGATGGCAATACACTTTTTATGCGTTGAATGAATGCTAGTTGAGCCGTGTCCTCTGATTTTTTCTTCATAATAATCTTTGATTAATTACCAGTGGGGATGCCTAATTATGCAATTATTGCCAAAGATAGGGAATGCATTTGCAAAAAATGCAAAATTTTGAGAAGCGGTAATGTATTATTCTTGATTTTTTGCAATGATTGGCTCTGTATTCATTTACTGTGGCTGATTCCCGTTTCTTCACCAATTTTTTTTACAATAGTTTTGGGTCACATAAACAAACAAACGGCTAATTAGCTATCGGAGCAAGCATTCATTTTAAACTTGAAAGAAACAAAAGAAATAAGGCTATTGTTGAAATGTATAATCGTAGATGAAAGTAAGATAAAAAGTAGATAAAGAGAACAGTAAAAATAAACCAAAAACAAAAAAATGAAAACAATAACCGAAAATGCGAACAGAAAGGGAATTAAAAATTCTTTTCAAAAGAAGATGTATTTGCTGGCAGGTGCGCTTCTTGCCATGAGTACATTTTCAAAAGCACA
>DAORKB010000047.1:0-1138 GCA_035439365.1 Bacteroidia bacterium | reverse complement strand
AATATACCTCTTAATTTCTATGTGTCACCTTCGAAAGAAAGTATACGATGTGGTATGTCAGTGGGGTTCAACGCGAAAAGATAATTTAATATAAATCCTATGTTTCTATGTGCCTATGTTTTTAATTTTTTAAACATATAGGCACATAGAAACATAGAATTTTGTTTGTCCACAAACAATCCGACTATTCTTTATAAAGCTGTTTTTTTCCTAAGCGAAATTTCTTTTTTATTACAGGTGGTGGTACTTCTATTGTTTCTTCAACACGTATTCCTTCAAATTCAATGTATTTAACAAAGGCTTGACTAACAGCAATTTTTGTTTTTTGTTTGTAACGTCGGCCATACCAAATCATAAATCCAGTGATGGGTAAGGATGCACAAATTAAGGAGGCAAAAAAGGCAATGAATTTTCCAGTCAAACCAATCACTGCTCCAACGTGAATATCATAATTCATTCTTCTGATTTTATCAGCAGCAGAAAGTTTACTGTCAAATCTTCCGTAAACATGCTTTACTGTAATTTCTTTTAATGTGTATTGATCATAAAAACGATTATCCGTTTTCCAGTAAGTGCTTGCATCGGAATTGGTTGCAATTCGAATCGCACTTTGTTTGTCATCCGGAAAATCTGCTTCAATAGACTCTGCTGTTGGGTTTGCCAATGTTGTTTTTTGCCAGATGTAATCAAGGGATGATGTATATTTTACCGGATAAGCTTTTGTTGTATCTGAAATAGCCGGGCTCCATTCAACCATTGTTTTACCACCGGAAGTAACCCAGTAAAGCGATTTGGAGAACCACTGAAACCCCCAAACGAGTCCGGTAATAGCGATAAAAACAAGTACCCACGACGCATAGAATCCGAATACATTGTGAAGATCGTAATTTTTTCGGCGCCACTTTGCACTCCATTTTATACTGAAACGCTGTTTGGCAGCAGATTTATTTTTTGGCCACCATAAAACAATTCCGGAAATAATCATCAACACAAAAATAAGTGTCGCAATTGCAACAACGGGTTGCCCGACTGTAGGTGGAAGCCATAAGTAAAAATGACCGTTTAATATGAATCGGAAAAAATCCGAATTCATGTCTTTTACCTTTAGTACTGATCCGGTATAAGGATTTAAATAAAC
>DAORKB010000046.1:0-17462 GCA_035439365.1 Bacteroidia bacterium | reverse complement strand
ATACCGTTCCTCCATGATTTTCCACAATTCGTTTAACAAGTAGCAAACCGATTCCGGTACCTTCAAAATCGCTAATAGCGTGTAAGCGCTGAAAAGCACCAAAAAGCTTATGATAGTGTTCCATGCTAAACCCCACCCCATTGTCGGCTACAAAAAATACGGGTTGTTCTTTTTCTATTGAATAACCCACTTTAATTTTAGGCTGATCTACTTTTGATGAATATTTAATAGCATTGGAAATAAGATTGATGACAACTTGTTCCATCATGGATTCGTCACCATCAACAGTTGGTAATGAAGCGAGTTCAAGTTCGGCGGAAGTAGAAGTATTGTTTGTTAAGTTTTGCCATACCTTTTTAAACAATGCTTCCATATCAATAGTGGTGATGGTCAATTTATTGTTTCCAAATCGTGCTAGTTTGAGCAGGTCATCGATGATTGCATTCATTCGTTTTCCGCTGGAAAGAATATGATCGAATAAATTTTTAAGGTCCGGATCAAAGGATGAACTATACTTGTCAACAATGATCTTCGTAAAACCATTCAATGTACGCAGCGGTGATTGTAAATCATGGGATACCATATACGAAAATGATTCCAGTGCTTTGTTGGCCGTCAGTAACTCCGAAGTTCTTTGTTTTACGCGTTCTTCCAGGTTTTCATTCAATTGTTTAACAAGAAGCTCTGCCTTTTTTCGCTCACTGATGTCCCTTATAAAAACAGACAAACCGTCCGCAGAAGGATAAATATGATTTTCCTGCCATAAATTTAGTTGCTCATAATAATCGACATTGTAAATATATCGTTGCTCTTTTAAAGCGGTTTGAAAAGCCTTGTATGTTTGGGAACCAACAGCATCCGGGAATACGTCCCATACACATTTCCCAACTAAATAACTAGGGTCCTTCCCGGTAATTTCACCAATCTTTTTATTCGCATAGGTATAGATAAAATTTTTGTCGAGTGCAATGAAACCATCCGAAATACGCTCGATAAGCAAACGATAATTTTCTTCATTCTTACGAATTGCATCTTCTGAATTTTTTCGCTCCGTAATATCATGCATATTTACCACTACAGCTTGTAAGGCCGGATCATTTAATCTGTTAACAGCAATACTTTCCACCCAAACATAATGACCATTTTTATGCTTCATGCGGAACGTTGAGCTTATGGTTTTTCCGTGTTTGCTTAATACATTTTTCCAGTTGTTAAATTGGTCTGGTAGATCTTCCGGGTGTATCAATACTTCTGCAGGTAAATTACTACGCTCTTCTTCACTCCAACCTAAAATGGTTTGTGCAGAAGGGCTACGATAAATTGTTTCATTGGTAGCAGAAACAAGTGAGGTAATTGTATAATCATTTTCAATGAGTGATTGAAAACGTCTTTCTCTTTCGAAAATTTCCTGGGTACGTTGTTTTACTTTTTGTTCCAGATCATTATTTAGTTTTGCAAGCTCCTGTTCAGCCATTTTTCGTTCCGTAATATCACGAATGAGCATCATAATTCCAGTTACTGTTCCATCTGTTTTTTTAAAAAAGGATGCTGTAAGAAGTGTATTAATGACCGTTTTGTTTTTTGAATAAAAAACAACTTCGCCCCTCCAAAAGCCTTTTTCCTGTAGTCCTTTTGATACTTCATCAACATTGTTGGGAGGTAAGTCGGGAGTTAAAATTTCACGAATGGTTTTGCCAAGTACTTCTTCTTTTTTCCAGCCGAATGTATTTTCAGCCGGTTCGTTCCAATCGGTAATAGATCTGTTTAAATCAATAGAAATGATGGGGTCGTACATGTTACGTACAATGTTGCTCAGAAACTCTGCTCTTTCGTCTGCTTTTTTTTGTTCAGTGAAATCCCGAACAACTTTTGTGAAGCCAATAATTGCTCCTGTTTCATTATCATGAAGTGCAGTGATGACAATGTTTAACCACACCTGCGTTCCATCTTTTTTTTGTCTCCAACCTTCAGTGAGAATTTTCCCTTTTTCCAGGGCCTCAGCAATCAGTTTTTCAGGTAACCCATTTTCCCGATCCAGCGGCAGATAAAACATGCTGAAATTTTTGCCTAAAACCTCTTCTTTCGAATATCCTTTTATCTTTTCCGCGCCTTTGTTCCAACTATTCACATTACCTTTTATATCTAATAAAATAATAGCATAGTCTTCTATCTCCTCTACCATTTTCCGGTAAATATTTTCATCCAAGAGAAAATTTTTTTCAGTAATTATATTTTCCTTCATTTTCAATAAATAAAAACAATCCCGGTACTAAAAAAAGCGAATTTCAGGTAAGCGCAATGATGTGCAAAAAATTAAGGAGTACAAATAGACTCATGTTTACTCCCATAGAATGTTACTAATTTACTAAAATTTTTAGAAACAAAGTGTAAAAGATGTAAAAAAAGCTACCCAATTGAGTAGCTTTTTTTATATAATGGTTATTAATCTGCTTGTAAGAATGGATATCGATAATCCGTTGGTGGTGAAAATGTCTCTTTTATTGTACGTGGTGATACCCAACGCAGTAGATTGATCATAGATCCTGCTTTATCATTCGTTCCTGAGCCACGCGCACCTCCAAATGGTTGTTGTCCCACAACAGCACCTGTTGGTTTATCATTAATGTAGAAATTACCGGCTGCATTGCGTAATTCAATCGTTCCTTTTTCAATGGCATAACGATCCTGAGCAATGATACAACCTGTTAGGGCATAAATAGAAGTACCATCTACCACTTTTAAAATGTCATCAAATTTATCTGCATCATACACATGTAGTGTCAATACCGGACCAAATAATTCTTCACACATGGTGACATATTTTGGATCTTTAACCGCAAGTATGGTTGGTTCTATAAAATAGCCTTTTGATTTATCATAATTACCTCCGGCAACAATTTCTACATCTTTGTCTTTTTTAGCAGCATCAATGTATTTGGCTAGTTTATCAAACGATTTCTCGTCAATCACTGCATTGATAAAATTGGTAAAGTCTTCAGTAGGACCCATTTTAAAGGATTTCAAATCGGCAGTTACCAATGTTTTTACTTCTTCCCAAATATTGGATGGGATATAGGCACGTGATGCAGCAGAACATTTTTGCCCTTGATATTCAAATGCACCGCGTGAAATAGCAGTTGCCACAATTTTAGGGTCAGCTGATTTATGAGCCAGTATAAAGTCTTTTCCTCCTGTTTCACCAACAATACGTGGGTAAGTTTTGTATTTATGTATATTGTTCCCTATGGTTTTCCAGATGTTTTGAAAAACTTCGGTAGAACCGGTAAAATGTATTCCTGCAAAGTCGGGATGCGAAAAAATAACATCAGCGGCATCCGGACCAGAGGGATAAATCAGATTGATTACACCTGCAGGTACACCTGCTTTTATAAATATTTCCATCAATACGTTTGCTGCATATACTTGTGTATTGGAAGGTTTCCAAACAACTACATTTCCCATCAAGGCACAGCAAGAAGGTAAGTTACCGGCAATAGCAGTAAAGTTAAAAGGAGTCAATGCATAAATAAATCCTTCAAGCGGACGTTGCTCTACCCGGTTCCAAACACCAATTCCGGTTCCTGAAACAGGAGGTTGTTGTTTATATATTTCTGTCATGTATAATACATTGAATCTTAAAAAGTCAATGATTTCACATGCACTGTCAATCTCTGCCTGATATGCATTTTTTGATTGGCCAAGCATCGTTGCAGCATTCAGTTTTGCACGGTACGGACCAGCGATTAATTCAGCAGCTTTTAGAAAAATGCTTGCACGATGCTCCCAAGAAAGCGCTTCCCATTTTGGCTTTGCCGCCAATGCTGCATCAATAGCTTGTTTTACATGATCCTTTGTACTCTTATGAAAATGACCCAACGTATGTTTGTGATCATGCGGAGGTGAAAGACGTACTTTATCATTGCTACGAATTTCTTGACCACCAATATACATCGGTATGTCGGTTTCTGTTGCGCGCAATGTTTTCAGCATGGCCTGCAACTCTTTTCTTTCGCTACTTCCGGCAGCATAATTTTTAACAGGTTCGTTTTGAGGAGGAGGTACAGTGTAAAATCCTTTTGACATATTGTAGTTGTTTTAGATATGATTGGTTAAAGAACCAACTCTTTTTAAGTTTGCAAATATACAAAAAAGCAACGCTGCTTTATTCTGTTTTACAAGCCTTTATCATCAATAAAATTTAAAAGTGTTCAGTTTAACATGTTTAATTTTTAAGGCTAATATTATATTAGCCTTAACCTATTCTTTTTTGCACAAGCAGCTCTATTTTCTCAAATAATTGTTGAGGTGTACCTGTTCTCCATGCCATATCATTCAGCTGTCCACCCGCAATAATATAATAATCAATATTGGCCCGCTGAAATTCATCCAATACATGCTTTCTAAAATTCATAAAAGCGATCCATCCATCTTCCACATCTTCAAACCACTCCTGGTAATACTCATCATCAGATGCGTGATAATTCAAAACATTTTCACCGATTAAAATAAATTTTTTGATCCCATTTATCATCAATTGTTCAACAATGTCGCGCTTTAATAGCATAATATCATTGTTGATGCAATCGTTCCATTCACCGATCAGTTCAATAATTGCATAACCTTGTTCGTAATCCACAAACAGGATCTTCAGATACAGTGTAGGGGATTCTATATCATCCCATTGCGGATGAATAAGGTAATTATAAATGGCATTGGTGTATTCAAACTCGCTGTATTCGCGTTCATAAAACGGGGAACGCTCATCTTCGGATGCTATATATAAATGCCGCCAATTATAAAAGGGTTCAATATCCTGCATATAAGGCCTCGGACTATATATTAATAACTAATTTGGCTAACCACTTTTTGTAAAATTTCAAATGTGTTTTCAGCCATCAGGTTTTCTTTATCCATGGTTGGATTTACTTCACAAATTTCAAAGCAGCAAACTTTTTCATTTTGAACAAGGCGAACACACAAACTACCGGCTTCTTTTTCTGTAATTCCATTGCGTACCGGAGTTCCTGTTCCTTTGGAGATGGATGAGTCCATGCTATCTACGTCAAACGAAATGTAAATTAAATTACAATGGTTTAAGTGAGCCAAGGCATCACGGGATATTTTTTCCACCCCATTTCTCTTTACTTCAGCAGTAGTAAACGTTTTTACTTTATGTTTTTTTATCAAATATGTTTCTTCCGGTTCAACATCTCTTACACTGATGTAAACAAGATCTTTATAGGTTATTTTTGGAGAGATACCTCCAACTATCTTCAATTGTCCCCACAAATCAGTGGTTTCTTTGTTTAATGTATTGATCTTATTTTGAATATTATCTTCTCCTAAAACGGCAGCAACAGGCATTCCATGCATATTTCCGGTTGGAGTCGTATATGGACTGTGAATATCGGCATGTGCATCAATCCAGATAACCCCCAATCTATGCTTTGGGTAGGCCATTTTAATTCCTGCAATCGTACCGCCGGCCGTACTATGGTCGCCTGCCAAAACAATAGGAAAGCAATTTTTTTTAAGTGTCTGGGAAACCTGATTGGCAAGACGCTCATAAATAGGGATTAGCCCCTGGATACGTTTTGCATAAGGTGTTTTGGGAAATTCAAAAAGCAATTGGTTTTCGGTCTTAATTTCAATGGATTCTATGTTTTTAAACATATTGCTACCGTAATCCAATGCTGCAATCTTAATAGCATCCACCCCCATACTCGCTCCTCTTGTACCTGCACCAATTTCTGATTTAACTTCTATGAACTTAACTGTTTTCATAAGGTAAATAAATTTTAAGTTGAAAAACTATATTTTTAATGGTTAACTTAATTGTTACCAAAATTTTATATTTAATTTACTTACTTGAGATAAAAAATATCAAAGTAAGTTACTTACATTTGCATCACTTTAAATTTGGCTTTAAATAATTACGCAAAATGGATAATAAATACCGCGATTTAATTGAACAAACGTTCGATTTTCCTCAAGAAGGATTTAATGTGATAGATGACGAACTTTATTTTTATGATCTCCCTTTAATGGACATCATCAAAAAATATGGTACCCCATTAAAAATTACGTATTTGCCAAAAATAAGCTCCCAAATTCAAAAAGCCAAAAAATTGTTCAATGTGGCTATGGCACGTGCCGACTATAAAGGCAAATATACATATTGTTATTGTACCAAAAGCTCACACTTCTCCTTTGTATTAGAAAAAGCATTGGAAAACGATATCCATCTGGAGACTTCATCTGCTTTTGATGTGCCTATTGTTAGAGAATTGTACAAAGCCGGCAAAATAACAAAAGATACCTTTGTTATTAATAATGGTTATAAACGCCCCACTTATCTAAAATATATCAGTGAGTTGGTAAACGATGGTTTTGTAAATGCAGTACCAATTTTAGATAATAAAAATGAATTACCACAACTTGAAAAAATTTGTAAAAAGAAATTTAAAGTAGGAATTCGGGTAGCCACAGATGAAGAACCTAAATTTGAGTTTTATACCTCCCGTTTAGGTATTCGCCAGGCTGATATAATCGATTACTATCACAGTCATATCAAAAATAGTCCGAAAGCCGAATTAAAAATGTTGCACTTTTTTATCAATACCGGTATTAAAGATACAACCTACTATTGGTCAGAATTAACCAAGTGCATCAATGTTTATTGCGATCTGAAAAAAGTATGTCCAACGCTTGATTCACTTGATATTGGTGGGGGATTCCCGATTCGTACGTCATTAGGCTTTAGCTATGATTATTCATACATGGCAGATGAAATCATTCAAAAAATTAAAAATATTTGCGATGAACGTGATGTTGATGAACCACATATTTTTTCTGAATTTGGAAGTTTTACAGTTGGAGAAAGTGGAGCAGCATTGTATTCGATAGTAGATATTAAAAAGCAGAATGATAACGAGTTATGGTACATGATTGATAGTTCTTTTATAACTACTTTACCAGATACTTGGGGCATTAAACAAAAATTCATTTTATTGGCCGTGAATCATTGGGATAAAGAATATCAAAGAGTCAATTTAGGAGGTCTGACATGTGATAGTGAGGATTACTACAATGCCGAGTCTCACCTCAATCAGGTTTATATGCCAATTGTTACAGAAAAACAAAAACAACCACTTTATCTTGGATTTTTTCATACCGGTGCCTATCAGGAATCGTTAGGAGGTTATGGCGGTATTCAACATTGTTTGATACCCGCACCAAAACACATTATTATTGATCGGGATGAAGAGACAGAAGAGATTTCAACACGTTTGTTTGCAAAAGAACAAAGCTATAAATCCATGCTAAAAACGCTGGGTTATTAGCATAGGGTATTTTATGAATTTTTTTTTGTGAATGACCATTTATTCCCTATTTTTCGCAAATATTTACGAACCAAATCCTTCGCTTCTCTAAAAAAGTCATGGAAAAATAAATGAAAAAGCGGTCATTATTATTTGTAATTATTGGGATGATAATATGGGCTGCTGGTTGCAAGGAAATGGATGAAAAATTCATTTCCGAAGGAGAAATTGAGTATAGCGCCAAAGTAATTGATCCAAACAATCCCATGGCATCGATGGCGCCCAATAAAATGACCGTGCGTTTTAAATCAGATAAATCAGCTGCTGAGATGAGTGCTGGGCTTGGGCTATTTAGCACTTCGTTTATTACTGATCCAGATAAAAAAACTGTAACACAGCTGGTAAAGATTTTAAATAAAAAATTTATGTTGGTTCAGGACCAGCAATCCATCGATAAAGAAAATTTAAACTACGCGTTTAAATTTATTCCAACAAAACAAAAAAAGGTTATTGCAGGTTATAATTGCACCAAGGTGGAAGTGGTTCCGGATGATAAATCAATCCCTCCATTTGATGTGTATTATACAGACGAATTAGACATTAAAGATCCAAATTTTGCAAGTCCTTATAAAGAAATTAAAGGTGTTTTAATGGAATATCAGTTGAAGAAATTTGGACTTGAAATGCGATTTGAAGCAAAATCAGTGAGAAAAGAGCTGATCGAAGATAAATATTTTCAAGTGCCTGTTGAATATAAACCAGTGTCAGAAAAGGAAATGCGAAGAATTTTTGATGACCTGCAATAACTGTTCTCAGGGAGTCGAGAACAATGTGCGTAAGCTTTAAAGTCGCCTTATACTTTACACTAATTAATTTGCTGAAAGCCAGTCTGTTTTACAAACAATGTAATTCACAATCCCCCGTTTATAAGATTTTGAGATTATCGGCCCATTCATTAGGCCATTTGTTAATTTTGATTGATTAAACGGATAATAATGAGTGAGCCCAGGAAAAATAGCTTAAAAAATACACTGAAAGAGGAGCGTTTAGTGGAGAAGGAGAAAAATTCTGAAAAAGAAAAATCAAAACCTTCAAAAAATGCTGATTCAAAGGTAAAAAGCGATGCTAAAAATGGCGCCTTTACTTCTATACAAGACAAAGCAAACCGCTTTTTTGCATTTGCTCAAAATGAGCGCTTTCAAAAAATTGCCGGACTAACACTTTTACTGTTCGCTGTTTACCTCTTTATTGCATTTACCTCATTCGCTTTTACCTGGGATGTGGATCAGGATAAGGTATTGGGTGATTTATTTTCTCCCGATGTTCGGGTTGAAAACTGGCTCGGAAAATTCGGAGCATACATCTCTTATGTATTCATTTACAAATGGTTTGGGATACCATCTTATATCTTTTCTTTTCTTGCATTTGTAACAGGTTTACGAATAACATTTAACCTAAATTTACTGAACCTGAATAAAACCTATTTGTTTTCTTTTTTCTTTTTGGTTTTTTGCTCCATCACGTTTGCTTATTTTTTTAGTGATGTGATTTTTTATCTGGGAGGGTCTTTTGGTTACACCATGAGTACCAAATTGAATTCGGTCATAGGAACAATTGGTACAGGAGTCTTGCTTGTTTTTTCATTCGTTGTTTTTCTTGTTGCTGCGTTTAATGTATCATTTGATTTTTCGAAAAAAGAAAAGCCTATAGCACAAGAACCGGTTGTTCCTGTTGAAGAAGAAAAAGTGGTTGCAGTAAACATGTTTAAAAATACAACTGAAGAAGAAATGGAGGAAGAAGAAATTGATACAGAAGCGGAAGAAGCAGAAGAGGAGATTGCTGAAGAGCCTTTTGTGGTGAAGAATGCCGTAAAAAATGAAATTGTTGAAGAGACCGAAAAAACTGAAATAAAAGAACCACTTGTGCTTTCTTCCGCGACAGACGATGTGCAATTTACTGTTGAACAAATAGAATCGAAAGAAGAAGAACTTACGCCGGAGCAAGTTGCTGAAGCTTTGGTACAACAGGCTGGAGAATTTGATCCAACACTTGATTTGTCTTCGTATCAGTTTCCTCCAATCGACTTACTTGAAAATTATGGCGGTAGTAAGGAAATTGTTATCAATACTGAAGAGCTAAATGCCAATAAAAATAAAATTTTAAAAACACTTGGTGATTACGGGATCGAAATTGAAAAAATAAAAGCAACTGTTGGACCGACTGTTACACTGTATGAAATTGTTCCGGCAGCAGGTGTGCGTATTTCCAAGATTAAAAATTTAGAGGATGATATTGCGCTTAGTCTTTCAGCATTGGGAATACGGATCATTGCTCCAATACCAGGTAAAGGAACAATAGGGATTGAAGTTCCGAATCAGAATGCTGAGATGGTACCGATGAGAGCCATTTTAAGCTCCGACAAGTTTCAAAATACAACCATGGACTTACCCATTGCTTTGGGAAAAACAATTAGTAACGAAACATTTATAACCGACCTTTCAAAAATGCCGCACTTATTGATGGCAGGAGCAACCGGACAAGGTAAATCGGTTGGATTGAATGCCATACTTGTTTCGTTATTGTATAAAAAGCATCCTTCACAGATCAAATTTGTGTTGGTTGATCCTAAAAAAGTGGAGTTGACCTTGTTTAATAAAATTGAACGTCACTTTTTAGCCAAGTTACCAGATAGTGCAGAGGCAATTATTACCGATACAAAGAAAGTGATCCATACGTTGAACTCATTGTGCATTGAAATGGATCAACGATATGATTTGTTAAAAGAAGCACAGGTTCGTAACCTGAAGGAGTACAATGCTAAATTTATTGCACGTAAATTAAATCCGAATAACGGGCATAAGTTTTTGCCATACATCGTTTTGGTGGTGGATGAGTTTGCTGATTTAATTATGACTGCTGGTAAAGAAGTGGAAACACCCATTGCCAGACTTGCACAATTGGCCCGTGCTATTGGAATTCACTTGATTATAGCAACACAACGTCCTTCTGTAAACATTATCACGGGAACCATTAAAGCAAATTTCCCGGCACGTATCGCATTTCGTGTTACTTCCAAAATTGATTCACGAACCATCCTTGATTCGGGTGGAGCTGATCAATTGATTGGAAGAGGAGATATGTTGCTTTCTACAGGTAATGATCTTATCCGCTTGCAATGTGCGTTTGTTGATACTCCTGAAGTGGATAAAATATGTGATTTTATTGGCAGCCAACGAAGCTATCCTACGGCCTTTTTACTTCCCGAATATATTGATGAAAATGGGGAAGGAAGCGGAAAAATGGATGATCCTTCGGAACGTGACGGATTGTTTAATCAGGCAGCTGAAATTGTTGTGTCTACGCAACAAGGGTCAGCGTCTTTACTTCAACGAAGACTCAAATTGGGCTATAACAGGGCCGGTAGAATAGTAGATCAGCTGGAATCGGCCGGTATTATCGGACCGTTTGAAGGATCAAAGGCGAGAGAGGTATTAATAAAAGATATGCTATCTTTGGAACAGTTTTTGAATAAAACCGACAATTCCATAAAATAAAAGCAATTAGATATATGAAAAGAGTAGTGGTGATGGCACTTTTAACTGCCAGTTATTTTACAACAAATGCACAAACCGACGCTAAAGCAAAAGTCATTCTCGATGACTTAAGTGCAAAAACAAAAACCTATACAACGATTAAAGCCGAATTCAGTTTTGTAACTGAAAAGAAAGACAAAACAAAGGATACTCAAAATGGCAAAGTGCAAATCAAAGGCTCTAAATACAAACTAGAAATTCCGGGTCATGAAATATATTGTGATGGAAAAACTGTTTGGGATTTTATTAAAGATGCCAATGAAGTTCAAATAAAAGATATGGAAACCGGCGGAGAGGATGCAATTAACCCAAGTACAATTTTTACTTATTACGAAAAAGGTTTTAAGTATAAGCTGGATGGAGAAGATGCAACAACACAAACGATTAGTTTATTTCCAACCAATCCGGATAAGAAAAAATTTCACACAGCTAAATTGATTATTGAAAAAGCTAAAAAACAAATTTCAAGTTTGAAAATGCTGATGAAAGATGGAACCAGCCAAACGTATAGTATCAAATCATTTACAACCAACACTCCAGTTGCAGATAGTGATTTTGTATTTGATCCGAAAACACATGCCGGTGTTTCTATTGAAGACTTAAGATAAAACCATAAGATAAATTATAAAACGGAAGGCCGATCACATTGATAAGCCTTCCGTTTTTTGTTTCAAATTCTATGTGTTCCTATGTGGTTAAATAATTAAACCATATACTACACTCACTTCTGTGCCCTATGTTCCTATGTGGTTGATTTATTTAACCAAATAGGGGCGCATCGGTTTTTAATTTCAAATTTATTGCATCACTTGTTTTTTTCCAAAAAACTGTTTGGAAAGGATACTTCCTAAATAGGCAGCCGGTAAAAACGTAAATAAAGCGCTTATAATGATCCAGAAAGGATATTGAAGTGTGGTTAATGTAAATATTGCCCAGCCCATTGTAATGCCTCCAACGGTCATCGCGCGAAGTATTTTTTTATCGGTACTGATCAGTGAAGTTACAAATGCTCCTGTGAAAGAACCGACTGCATAAGCCAATAAAATCAGAAGATAGAAACTTTTTGGGGCCGTATCACGAATGTAATTTTCAAAAGCTTCGCGGTCTGATATATTAACCGGCACCGGACTTATAGAGTTTCCAATGATTTCAATTGCAAAAATCATTAAAACGCAGCTAATCATGCCTGCAATAATTGCTAGAAAATTTCTTACCATTTTACCTGATTTTAGTTGATCAAAACTATCATAAAAAAGAGAAAAAAAAAATAATTGAGCTCCCTTTGCTTGAATTGTTATCAACAGAAACAGAGCGATTGTTAATTAAATAGAAGTAAATAAATACATTTGTACGCATGCAAACATTCCCTGTTGAGTATTCTTCACTTTCCACAGCAGTATTGTTACGATTTATAATCGAGCAATATGGTTTGACACCTGCGTCCTCAATTGTGTTTTTGAAACGTGGATTCAATGATACTTATCTTATAAAAGCTGATCAGGAGAACTATGTTTGCCGCGTTTATAAACATGGTTGGCGGAAAGTAGAAAGCATTGAAAGTGAATTGGATTTGTTGGTTTATTTAAAACAAAACAACATTTCTGTTTCTGTACCCATACAAAGTTTAACAAAAAAAACAATACACGAAATTTATGCACCGGAAGGGGTGAGGCACCTTGTTTTATTCTCGTATGCGCAAGGACGACGTGTAAGAAAATTAACAATCGATCAGGCATTCTTGCTCGGAGTTGAAACAGCAAAACTGCATTTACTTACAGCGCATAAAAAAATAGAAAAAACTGCTCAGAATTATGGAATAAAAGAGCAATTTAATAACACATTAAACGTGCTTCAGCTCATTTTAGCGAACCATCCTCAACAACTTCAGTTTCTTTTGCAGCTCGAACAAAAATTTTTAAAGGAATTGGAAGCAATCAACGAAAAAGAATTAGTACAAGGAATTTGTCATGGCGATTTGCAGGCAGAAAATTTTCATATAGATGAGGCCAATCAATTAACTTTTTTTGATTTTGATTTCTTTGGGCAAGGGTATCTTATTTATGATATAGGAGTATTTATGTGGTATGATCATAAAAATAAACCACCGGAAATAAGGAATGCTTTTTTAAAGGGATATGAAAGTAAACGTCCATTGACAGAAACGGAAAGACGTTTTATTCCTTGGTTAAGTACAATAAGAGCACTTTTTCAAATGACATTATATTGTAAGATCAGTGATGGGAAGCAATTGCCGTTGTGGCCCGAATCGGAAATTGCAGCGTTTATTGATAAGGTGAGAAAATGGTTTGAAGAAAAATGCGGAAATGAAAAGTGATGATGCTGTGTGCAATAGTGTCCGTTCGAGCGGAGTCGAGAACTGTGGATTGGCTTTCAGTGCTTTTAAGCCCCCCTCGCAGTTCTCGACTCCGCTCGAACGGACACCACCAGACGCACGCTTTTTACCTAGTTGTGAACCTTATCCCAACAACGTTTTTTCTGCGGCTTTTAAAATAGCAAAAGCCTTGTCGGTTGTTTCGGCTTCTGCATAATTTCTTAATACAGGCTCCGTTCCCGATGCTCTGATCATCAGCCAATCACCGTTATCAAAGAAATATTTCCAACCGTCTATAGTCTCAATACGATCTATTTTATAGGGGCCAAACGCGGTATAAAAATTATTTTTACAATTTTCAACGATGGACGTTTTTACTTCCTCTTTCAAATGTAAATCGCTGCGTTCAAATTTGAATTCTCCAACGATCTGATACACTTCATCAATTAATTCATCCAGTGTTTTACCCGATTTTACCATATATTCCCATATGGTTAGTCCCATCCAGATCCCATCTCGTTCAGGAATATGTCCTTTAATAGCGATACCACCGCTTTCTTCTCCACCCAATAATACATCTTCAGTGATCATTATACCGGCAACGTATTTGAAACCGATTTTTACAACTTGGTACTCCAATCCATAGTGCTCACACATTTTCTTTACTCGGGGCGTTACTGAAAATGCATTCACAATTTTGCCTTTGAATTTTTTCTCTTTTACCAAATAGTTGATCAGTAGTAAAATAATATGGTGTGAATCAATAAATTCTCCATGACTGTTATACAATCCAATTCTGTCGGCATCACCATCGGTAGCCAATCCACAATCAATATCACCGCTTTGTGTAATCAGTTCTGAGAACTCCTGCAGATTTTTATGAATGGGTTCCGGAGCCTGTCCGTCGAAACCAGGATTGTAGTCGCTGTGTAAAAACGTTATATCCGGTAATAATCTTCGCATTACGTTTTGTCCGGCACCATACATGGCATCGTAAGCAAAATTCATTTCACTGTTGCGTATGGCTTTCATGTCAAAATTTTTCTCAACATGTTCAACATACATTGTTTCCAAGTCAATGTATTCAACAGAACCTTTTTTAACAAGGTCCTCAATATATAAATTCTCCAGATCAAGAATGTTTTTTTCAGGAATGAGATCTTCAATTTTTTGAACATCCTCCGGAAGCAGTGGCCCGCCGAAATTACCTTTTAGTTTAAAACCATTATAGGATGGAGGGTTGTGTGAAGCAGTAATAATAATACCGATGGAAGCATTTTTATTTTTGGTTCCTAAGGACACCATTGGAGTAGAAACAAAATCTTTTGCTAAAAAGACCTTTATGCCTGCATTTGAAAGAACTTTAGCAACGGTTTCGGCAAATAATTCTCCTGCAAAACGGCAATCATGACCAACAACAATACTTGGTTTGTCAAAATTTTTATTTACCCATTCTGCTGTAGCAGCAGTTACACGAGCTACATTTTCTACTGTAAAATCCTTTGCGATGATTGCACGCCAACCATCCGTTCCAAATTTAATCTTTGTCATAAAAAAATTATTTTTTGTAAATATAGCATGTTTATACATTTCCAATACTTTTTTTTGCTTTTCAAGAAGCAATATTGTTAAGCTTGAACCACGGATTTTAAATAAAAAAAGGCCATTTCTTTTAAGAAATGGCCTTTTTACAATAGTTTAGAGAAAGCTTAAGGTTGAAGAATGATAATTTTTTGTCTTACAAATTGATTATCATTTAAGCCTGTAATGTAGTAACTGCCATTACTTAAGTTGTTTATAAAAACAGTGTAGTTATTGGCTGTATTGAGTTGAATACGTTCTACAATTTGTCCCAGTTCATTGACAATTGAGTAATTACCTGGCATTGTAGCTTGAATTGTAAAGGCTCCATTGCTTGGGTTAGGGAATATGTTCAGTATATTATTTACTGTATTGGTTGTTATTCCGGTTAATACAATAGGAACACATTCAGATGTATCCTTGCAGGTATTTTGCATTACAACAACTGCGTAGCTTCCACTTACTAATGGTTTGAAGGTTCGGTTTATGGCAAATGGAATAGGCGTATTTCCATTGTTACAATCTAACCATTGATAATTAGAGGTAGAGTCGTATGCTGTTAACATATCGGTGCCAATAGTTATCGTGGTATTTATAGCAGGTGCTACAGTTAAGATTGTTGTTACCGTGCTATCACAACCGTTAACCGCCTTCAGTTTATTCTGATAGGTACCTGATGTTGTATAAACGCTATCCCCAATTATAAATTTTTCTCCATAACAAATAGTAATATTTTGTGAGGATACAATTTCGTTTGGCTGAGCTATATTTATTGCAACACTATCCTTGCATGAATTTGAATCGGATACAACAAAGGTGTAATTACCAGCATATTTTAAGAATGTGCCCGTTCCTACATATGGTGGGGTGGAGCCGGTAGCAGCTATATTAACGGTAGATTGTTCACCATAGCAGTTGATCAGTGTTGCTGTTCCTGTCACGACTAATTTGCTATATTCGGTTATGCTTTGTGTTTTTGTTACACCGCATCCGTTTGCGTCCATTACAGTAACGGTATAGTCTCCAATTCCAAGGTTATTTACTGTTGCCGTTGTATCTGCATTTGGTGTCCATAGATATTTATATGGGGCTGTTCCTCCGCTTGGGACAACGGTTGCACCCCCTGTTTTAACCCCATAACAAGTTGCTTTTATCTGTGTAACAGTAGCTGTTAACATAGCGGGTTGTGTGATGGAAACTGTTTGTGTTGTTGTACAAGCGTTTGCATCGGTGATGGTGCAGGTATACGTTCCAGCAACTAATCCATTAGCAGTGGGAGCCGTTCCTCCTGATGGAGCCCATGAATAAGTATATGTTCCTGTTCCACCAGATGCGGTGACAGTAGCGGATCCGTTTGCTCCTCCGAAACACGTAACGGGTGTTGATAACATACTTGATGTGATTGCTGTAGGTTGTGTGATGGTAACGGTTTGTGTTTTTGTACAAGCGTTAGTATCAGTTACTGTGCAGGTATAGGTTCCGGCAGCAAGGTTGAGTGCTGTAGCAGCAGTACCTCCGGATGGAGCCCATGAATAGGTTAAGGTTCCTGTTCCGCCTGATGCTGTTATCGTTGCAGACCCGTTTGTTCCACTATTGCATATTACGTCTGTATGTGCAGAAATGGTAGCTATAATTTCACCTGGTTCTGTGATGGTAACTGTTTGTGTTTTCGTGCAGGAGTTTGCATCGGTAATGGTACAAGTATATGTTCCTGCTCCAAGTCCTGTTGCTGTAGCAGTTGTATCTACATATGGTGTCCACAAATAAGATAACTTTCCTGTTCCGCCGCTGGCAGTGACAGTGGCTGTCCCTGTACTATCTCCATGGCATGCTATATTTGTTTGCGATGAAACACTGGATGTAAGTGCAGGAGGTTGTGTTAATGTAACGGTTTGTGTTTTTGTACAGGCGTTTACATCGGTGATGGTCACTGTATAATTTCCAGCAGCAAGTCCTGTAGCAGTAGCAGCCGTTCCTCCTGATGGCGCCCACGAATAGGTATATGAAGGTGTTCCTCCGGAAGCGGTAATGGTTGCAGATCCATTGGTTCCACCATTACAAGATACATTTGTTTGCGATGAAACACTGGATGTAAGTGCAGGAGGTTGTGTTAATGTAACGGTTTGTGTTTTTGTACAGGCGTTTACATCGGTGATGGTCACTGTATAATTTCCAGCAGCAAGTCCTGTAGCAGTAGCAGCCGTTCCTCCTGATGGCGCCCACGAATAGGTATATGAAGGTGTTCCTCCGGAAGCGGTAATGGTTGCAGATCCATTGGTTCCACCATTACAAGATACATTTGTTTGCGATGAAATTATTACTTTACAAAAAATATTGGAATCAATGCAGAGGTAGGCCTGGGAGGGCCACTTGGATCAATTGGGATCAGCGGAAAATTTTAGAATTGTTTTAGAGATAGTGTACTAATTGTAAAAGTCCTCTTCCATTTTTGGGAGAGGATTTTTAAATTTATTTAATCCCGTTAGATCGGTACCTTGAACCGTTTCGCTAATTTACCTGTTGCCATTGCCGTATTTATTTCACCAATAACAATTCCTGGTGTTCCGTAAGTTTGATGCACAACACATGTTCCATCCGGTGCAATCAAAGCAGTTGCAGCTTCTGAAAATTGTG
>DAORKB010000045.1:0-17643 GCA_035439365.1 Bacteroidia bacterium | reverse complement strand
TTTTGTTTGCTGCTGTTTTTTCCAATGGCAACAATAACCTCATCAAATAGTGGCAATACCCGTTTTAAAATATCTTCGTGGCCAATGGTTATGGGATCAAAAGATCCGGGAAAAATAGCGATACGTTTTTTCATGTGGATTGCGATGTAATCAATTACGAATTTAAGAATTAAATTAGGTAAATGGATAGTGTTTGGGGCTAAAAATATTAATTCTTGACAATTGTAATCGGTTTAAAGATGTGATGAATGTGTGTAAAGTGTCAGTTCTCGACTCTGCTCGAACTGACACAACGCGCCTGCTCTTATTTAAAAGTATCAAGCTTGATTTATAGGTTTATTGTATTGTTTTATAGAAAATTGAAAAGTTGACATGTCCATACGTCCGCTTTTCTTTAAAGTGTTCTAACGCCGATAAATCCGTATCTGGACCATGCTCTATAATAAGCCAGCCATCAGTCTTTAGAAGGTTTTTTTCAAACACCAATGGAGCAATGTCCTTTATTTGTTCCAATTCATAAGGAGGATCGGCAAAAATGATATGATATGTGCCGGCTGTTTTTTTTAGAAAACCAAAAACATCTGCTTTCATCGCTTTTATTTGGTCTAACTTAAATGCGCTTGCTGTTTTTTTTACAAACTCACAACAGCTATAATTGTTGTCCACTGCTGTTATCTCGGCACATCCACGGGAAGCAAATTCATAACTGATATTGCCGGTTCCACAAAAAAGGTCCGCTATTTTTAAACCATCCAATTCAAAGTAATTATTTAGAATGTTAAAAATACTTTCTTTGGCAAAATCGGTGGTGGGACGAACAGGTAAATTTTTAGGAGCATGTATCACGCGTCCTTTGCTTGTTCCGCTTATAATACGCATCAGAGAAAAGAGGAGTTAAATAAGGTAAAGTAGGAATGTTTTGGTAAGGCTTGCAATTGATAGCTGAAATCAGCTTGATCCACACGCTCTTCAAACGAAACATTTCGTATGTATTTTTGAGTGATGAGGTGTAAAGCGGAATTTCTTTCAATTTCCCCCAATAGTCGTAGATCAATTTTTTCAGGATTCAAATGCAATTGCTCACACACAAACAATAAATAATAAATAAAATCTTCGGTTGTGTGATGATTAAACATATTGTAAAAAAGTAATTGTTTGCCATCAAGCACCAGTACCTGAAAATGGGAAGGTTGAATATGCACCATTACTTTTTGAGATGCTTGATTTTTATGTTTCGTAAACAGGGCCTCAATTAAAGCGCTCGAAAAATGGTGGTAACGAATATTGGAAAATGCAAAATCAAGTTTTCCTTTCAAACCAAACGGTAATGCAAAAACATTGTATGCATCTAGTGTTTTTAAATGATCTGTTAAAATAAATTCATCGCCCTCCAGGAACGTGTTGAATTTTAAATAGGTCTTTTTACGTTCCTCTTCAAAAACGGCAGATGGAACCAATGTAGAGAGACTATTTACAAGCAGGCAGTCAACTGTATAATAGGGATACTTTAAAAGTGCACTTTGTTTTATCAGATCTTCCAGTAGTGCACATACATCATCAAAGCGGTAGATATGTTGAAAACTATAACGTTCAAAAGCAATATACTTGTTGTGCGCTTTTTCATTAACCGCTACCAGTATACCATCGGTACCAACCTGCAAGATGAGTTTAAAATCTTTGGTACGTAATGTATCAAAGGCTTCATCAACTAATGAATTGGTACGGATAAATTTATGTGTTAACTGTTCTGCCATTTACGCAAAGATATATTTTTACCTTTAAAATCCTATGTGCCTATGTGGTTTAATTTTTTCGCCAACTATGCACATAGCGTTTTAGTTTTATTAGATCTTGGTGATTAAACAACTATATAATTACCATTTTTTATTTATATCCTTTGTTTACCTTTACAAAGATGAATCAGCGCGATTTTTATAACCTCTTAATTCAGCAGTTTCCATTTGAGACAACCCAGGGGCAGCAAACCCTGTTAATGAAACTGGCTGAGTTTATTTTGGGTAGAAATTCGGATCATATTTTCATTATTAAAGGATATGCCGGTACGGGGAAAACAACTATCGTCAGATCACTTGTTCAAAGCTTGCCGGCTTTAAACGGTAAAACCGTATTGTTGGCACCAACGGGTAGAGCAGCAAAAGTGCTTTCCAATTATACCAACAAACAGGCATTCACGGTTCACAAAAAGATTTATCATAAAAAGCCCATTTATGATGGTGGCTTTGCATTTACGCTGCAACAAAATTTGCATACCAATACTATTTTTATTGTGGATGAAGCGTCTATGATCGCAAACTCCGGAGGGTTGAATGCTGGCCGGTTGCTGGATGATTTGGTGAGTTATGTGTTTAACGGAACCAATTGTAAGTTGATCTTAATTGGCGATACGGCTCAGCTACCACCGGTAGGTTTGGATATAAGTCCAGCGCTGGACCTGGAATTTATGAAGGCCACTTATTATTTTCAGGTAGATAGTTTTGAACTTCAGGAAGTGGTCCGTCAAACAAAAGATTCAGGAATTTTGACAAATGCAACAAGCATTCGTAATCAAATAAAGAAAAATGAAAGTAATAAACCCTCTTTTGAATTAATGGGTTTTAAAGATATTGTACGTTTGAATGGTGATGAGTTGGAAGATGCACTGAACGATGCTTACAACAAATACGGAGCAGAGGATGCCATGGTTATATGCAGATCGAATAAGCGTGCAAATATTTTTAACCAGCAAATTCGTGTACGTATCCGCTGGCAGGAAAATGAGTTATCAAGCGGAGATTATCTGATGGTGGTAAAGAATAATTATTTCTGGTTGCCTGAAGAATCCAAAGCCGGGTTTATTGCCAATGGCGATATTGTTAAACTGACGCGTGTTGGTAAGATACAGGAAATGCATGGTTTTCGTTTTGCGGATGTACGTATGCTCATGATCGATTATCCGGATGAACCAGAGTTGGAAACACGTCTGTTACTCGACACCATCATGAGTGAAGCACCAGCACTCTCTCAGGAAGATAATAAACGACTGTATGAATCCGTGCAACAAGATTACAGTGATATTGCTGACAGACGCATGCGGTTGAAAAAAGTAAAAGAAGATCCTTTTTTTAATGCCCTGCAGGTAAAATTTGCATACGCCATTACCTGTCACAAAGCGCAGGGCGGACAATGGCCTTGTGTGTTTGTCGAACAAGGCTATTTAACAGATGATATGATCAATACAGAATATTTGAGGTGGTTGTATACTGCGGTATCACGTGCAACGGAAAAGTTGTACCTGGTAAATTTTAATAAGGAGTTTTACAATTAAAAAATTATACGATGAAAAGAGCAATAATTCATACATTAATTTATTATGGCACCTGTATTATAGTATTCCTCCTATTGTCCTATACTACTAAACAACCGGCTCATGTTCCAGGTCTAAACTATTGGTTTTTCTTTTTGATTTTTATAATAGGGTGTTGTTTGACAATAGCCAATCTGATTAAATGCATTGTCACAAAAAACGCACGCTATAATTGGGGAGCTTTCATTATCCATTCAATAGTTGTAATCGGAACAATTACTTGGTATTTGATAGGATATTATAGTCAATTTGAGTAATGAGATCGCAAGATCGGCGTAGCGTCTCGCTACGCTGAAGTACTCACGGCCTCCGGCCGTATTAGTCATATAAGGCGGGACGCCTTGGGTACCACAGCGTAGCGAGACGCTACGCCGATCCGTGGTGCCTTAAATGAAGTTCGTCTGTAAATTTACTGGCTTGTTAAGTACTACTTTTTTCCTTTCGGCAAGTAACTCAACGTATACTGAAAATCTTCTGCTTCAATTAAATTACCAGAAGCATTTTTTACCTGAATGTGTTCAAAATAAAGAATGGTATTCGATTCGGCTTGCGTTAATAAATCACGCATGGATGTGTTTAGATAAGAACCAAGCGCTTGTTCAGAATGTTCAACACCTTTGATCTTTACAAATAACTGAAAAGCGATAATTGCATTTTCAACTATTTTTCCGCTGGAGTCAATTCCGATTAGCTGTGCATTGCTATCATCAAAAATAATTCGTAAAAAAGGTTTTTTAGGTTGGGTGGTCGCTGGTAAAGCTCGGGTTGAATCCGCTTTCGCTAAATCTTTGGTGGGAATTATCTTTTCTTCAGTTGTTGTTTGTGCCTGACAAACAACAACTGAAAAAAAAGAAATGAAAAATAAAATTCTAGAAAAGGAATGCATTAAAACTTCACCGATAATCCTAATGAAAGTACTTCTTTGAATTGTAAACGAGGTCCGGTACCCATCACTTTTACACCAGTTGCATCTGTGCGTTCCACAGCTACAGGAATGTCATTATCGTAAATCATTTGTGTAGCTAAGTTAGCCGATAAAAACTTGTTGATTTTCATATTTAGTAGCAACTCCCAGTTAACATCAATGTTTTCAGGGCGATCCAGGTAATTACTAAACAACTCGAGTTTGGTTGCAAGGTTTACATTTTTTGCAATGTCTTTTTTGAATTGTGCACGCAAGTAGCCTCCCAATTCGTAACGCGCTTTTTTTCCAAGCTTGGTAACATAACCTAACGAATCACGTTCTGCAGCTTCAACACCATAAGCACCTTTATCAGCTAACGATTGATCGTTTACAATGGTTGTTTTTAAAGTAGCTGGTGCAATAAATAAGGTGAATGAATTGTCTGTAGTTTTGTAATCCAAACCGAGTGCTGCAGTAGCATACGCCGGAGCAGCAAAGCGGGAAATAGCATTGGAGTCATTCGGAAAATTATATCCATCCGCAAATTGTGTTTTTGCTGTTACCAATGCACTGTAGTACCAGTGTTTTGCAAAGGCATAACGCCCGTATTTGGAGGTGAAATCTATTTTATCCTCATTTTTTCTGAGCGCGGTATTACCCGTTTGAATCATACCATACGCTAAGCTTAGGGAGTTGTCCCATGTGTTTTCACCTTTTTTATAGTTTGCAAAAACGTTGGTAAATGCAGTAAGGGATAATGCATTTTCCCCTCCGGCGGCCCAATTCGTAAAACTTGATTGAGAAAAATTAAGACCTGCATCTCCTCCTTTTTTCCACGTTGTATCTTTCTCTTGTGCTTGAACAGCTATACTTAAAATGATTGTTGCTGCAAGTAGTATTCTTTTCATAAAAATTATTTTTGTTTTAGTAAGTCTCTGATTTGGGTTAGTAATTCTTCTTGTGAAGGACCAGCTGGTGGTGCTGGTGCTGCTGCTTCTTGTTTTTTCTTTGTTGCATTTACGCCTTTGATTACCAGGAATAGTGCAAATGCAATGATGGCGAATGAAATTACATGGGATAGAAAGCTACCATATTTAATTGCTGTTCCAGGAATTGTTAAGTCGCTCAAATTTGCTAAATGTGCCGCTTTAAGAGCAGGAGTTAAAATCGCAGGGGTAATGATGTCATCAACCATTGATTTAATAATATCTCCGAATGCACCTCCAATAACAACACCGACAGCAAGATCGATCACATTTCCTTTCAATGCAAATTCTTTAAATTCTTTTAAGATTGCCATTGCGTTTCGTTTTTTGTATTAGTGAATAATGAATTTTTTTGCAAATGTAGGATATTTACAAGAATCGAAATGTAAAATTTTATTGTATAATTTATGCCGAATAATTATGTTAACATAGGTGATTCACCACTTAATGTAACTTCATCACAAAGATTTAATAATAAGAGCTAATAAGATTGCCAGTTTTAATAAACGAACACTTTTGGGTAAAATAGAAAACCTGTGCGGCGCGTAAGAGCTGAAAACATAAGGAGCAGCGCCTGCAAGTGTGTGGACCGATTATGCTTTCTTGAATCCGATAGCTATCGGATTTTTGTTTCTTACGCACTTACCGGCTCAAATGTGCACTGCACATTTGCCCTGTTTCAGGACAAAAAGAAAGAAGAAACCACTTTTTCAAAATTGAAGGTGCCAAATTGCCTCCTCCAAATAAAAAAAGGTTGTTCACATCCTGAACAACCTCTTTTTAAAATTATTTAATCAGCAATTAAGCAGTTACTTTTTTATTAGCCAATTTCGCTTTTAAATTTGAATCCAACTCCGCTAAAAACTCTTCGGTATATAAGTAGTGTTTTCCATGTTCTACTTTGTTTCCATGGATACAAACAGCAAGGTCCTTTGTCATTTTACCGGATTCAACTGTTTCTACACACACTTGCTCCAATGATTGAGCAAAGTTGATCAACTCTTTGTTGCCATCTAATTTACCACGGAACTCTAATCCGCGTGTCCATGCAAAAATAGATGCAATTGGGTTGGTAGATGTTGGTTTTCCAGCCTGGTGATCACGGTAGTGACGTGTTACAGTACCATGTGCAGCTTCTGATTCCATTGTTTTTCCATCTGGCGTAACCAATACGGAAGTCATTAAGCCCAATGAACCAAAACCTTGTGCAACTGTATCTGATTGAACGTCTCCATCATAGTTTTTACAAGCCCATACAAAGTTTCCGTTCCATTTTAATGCAGATGCAACCATGTCATCAATCAGACGGTGCTCATATACGATACCAGCAGCTTCAAATTTTGCTTTGAATTCTTTTTGATAGATTTCTTCAAAAATATCTTTGAAACGACCATCGTATTTTTTTAAGATGGTGTTTTTAGTAGAAAGGTATAATGGCCATTTCTTTTGCAATGCCTGGTTGAAGCAGGAATAAGCAAATCCTTTGATGGACTCATCGGTGTTGTACATCGTTAATGCAACACCATCACCTTTAAAGTTAAATACTTCAAATGATTGTGTTTCACCACCACCTTCTGGTGTAAATGTAACCGTTAATTTACCTTTCCCTTTTGTTACGAAATCGGTAGCACGGTATTGATCACCAAAAGCGTGACGACCAATGCAAATCGGTGCTGTCCAGTTTGGAACCAAACGAGGTACATTTTTACAAACAATTGGCTCACGGAACACAGTACCATCAAGGATATTGCGGATGGTACCATTTGGTGATTTCCACATTTGTTTTAATTTGAACTCTTTTACACGTTCTTCATCTGGCGTGATGGTAGCGCATTTGATACCAACACTATATTTTTTAATTGCTTCAGCAGCATCAACAGTAACCTGATCGCCCGTTGCATCGCGGTGTTCAACACCTAAATCATAATACTTGATATCTAAATCAAGGTAAGGAAGAATCAATTTATCTTTAATGAATTTCCAAATGATGCGCGTCATCTCATCGCCATCTAATTCAACTACCGGGTTGGCTACTTTTATTTTGCTCATATTATTTATAGTGTTTGGTGATTAATTATAGGGATACAAATATAAGATTTTGATTTAAAGATTGGTAAGGAATTTTTAACAGGGCAAAACCCTTCTAAACAGGGCCTAGTATTGTGTAACAGGACTCAAAAACAAATCCGTATGAAAATTGTATTTTTCGCCGGTTTCCACAATAACTGCTTTCACCAGGATGTCTACTTTTCGTTTTATAGCAAGGTATTTACGGATTGGCTGAAAATCCTCTACTTCTGAGATTTTTACCTCAATTTGAGCCTGCTCAATGCGTCTTTCAAACTCGGTGATCCCTAAAAGTAAAGATTGACGTAGTTTTTCTTCCCACATGCGCTGACTCATTACCAGTTCAAAATCCATATCCCAGATTTTACAGCCAAACTGCTCGTTGTAACGATGTTCGCCATGGGAGCTCGTAATAAGTAACTGGATGTTTTGAGAGATGGATTCACCCAATACACACTTTGTTAGGTCCTTGCTTTCAAATATGGCGGAAAGCGAAAGCGGGTATTTATAATAGGGGGTGCTCATGGTTCGTTAATTTGGTTAAAAGTAACCATTACCTGGTAAATACTAAAAACTTTTTAACATATTTGTAGTGTAACTAAACCCATTGGCAGATGAATAATTATACCAGTAAGGAAGATTTAAAAACGCGCATGTTGCGACACATATCTGCTATTTGGGATGTTAAAAATACGGAGGCACTTGATCCATTGGTCAGAATCCTGATCGAATCACTTGCCGGAGAACTTGAGAAAACACACCATGAAATAAATAATTTCGAAAGCCGCATTTTGGAAAAGGTTGCAACCCTCATGACTCCAGGCGTTTTAGCATCTCCTTATTGCGCACATGCCGTTCTTACTGCTAAACCAGTAGAATCTTTTCAAAAAATAACGCCGGCAACTCATTTTTTTTATTCTAAAAAAGCCTCTTCATTAAAAGAGAAAAATCAGGAAATTTTCTTTACACCGGTGAATACAGTCCAGTTGATAGATGCAAGTATTTCCTGCATCGTTACAGGAAATACAGCTTTTTCAATAGAAGATAACCTGCAAAAAAATGTGTTGATCACCGGAAAAAATGTACATCCTCATCAAAATAATATCTGGATTGGTATACAATTAAATAAAGAAATTGAAACAATCGATCAGCTGCGTTTTTATTTTGATATAAAAAATACGGAGAACAGGTACCAGCTGCAATCCCTTCTTCAGCTTAGTAAATGGAGCATTAACAACCAAGAACTAAAAACCATCAAAGGTGTTGTATACGAAACGGATAAGAAACTGCAAAACGTTTTTTCGGAATATGATGTAATGCACGTGATTGAGCAGGAAGTACAGCAGCTTTACAACAATCAGTTCATTACATTGAGTGATTCACAACACCTAATTCAGGTACAAGAAAATAAAAAATTGTTTCCTGAGGAATTTAAAGAACTGTTTTCTGCAGGTGACTTAGGTAAATTTAAAAAAGAACAACTTTGGATAAAAGTAAGCAGCACTGCTTTTATAGATGAAAGAGTGATGTTTGACTTATCTGTTGCTTTGAATGCCTTCCCTGTTGTGAATCGTTTTCTTAAAAATAGCTCACACCGCTTTAAAGGGATAACCAATATTCTCCCTTTAAAGACCGAGCCAGGCGAATATTTTCTTTGTGTAAAATCGCTGAAAGATTTAAAAGGAAAGGAATATGTTCAAATTCCTTTTGCATCATCCAATACCGCTGAGGTGGGAACTTTTTCCATTCGGAAAGGTGGAATTGAGCGTTTCGATACGCGTTCTGCAAAAGAATATTTAAACTACCTGGTTGAACTGATGCGCGATGAGTCGGCTATTTTTTCAAGTTATGGGCAAGATACCGTAACAGGTTTGATTAGAGATATGGAACGTATTCTTGTGCAAATTGAACAACGAATCAAACAACATCAATCGTATCACACCGAATCTCATCATTACTTAACATTAGACGGTGTTGAAAGTCAGAATTCAGTTTATGTTGAATACTGGATCAGCAACGGTGTGCTGGCAAATGGCATTCATACTGGAACTTTTTTGGCTTTGTATGAAGGCACTCAGGTTAGGCTTAATTCATCGGTTTTACTGAGCACAACGACAGGTGGTAAGAAAAACATAGAATTAGCAAGGCACATGGATGCTTACCGCTACGCTTTACTAACCCATAATCGGTTGGTAACAGCTGAAGATATCAAGGCATTTTGCATGTATGAGTTGGGTGATAAAATTGAGCATGTGGAAATAAAGAAGGGGGTTATGCCTAGTCCTAATCCCAAAGAAGGGCTCGTACGTTGCATTGACATCGTTATGCAAAAGAAAAATAATTTTTCAGAGCAAACATCGCAGGAAGATTGGGATGCACTATTCAGAGAAGTAAAATCAAAGCTGGAGTTGAGATCGGCTATTAATTCGAATTATCGGTTGCTACTTGCATAAAAGCAGGTTAGAAATGCATAAATCTATAAGTATCTGGAACGTTAAAGCATTTGTGATTTATGAAAACTACAAAAATGCATTTACCCCCAAAATCACATTTTCTTTCTTAAGTGTAAAGGTTTTGCCAAGATGATCAATCAAAATTTCTTTGTGCCATATATAATTTGCACCGATAAAATAATCGAGTAGCTCATCAACAATTGTTTCGTACTTTCCGCCATTGATAAAATCTGGAAGTTGGTTCTCCTTAAGCGGACCAATGTTGACCTTTAAATCATATTCACCATCTATTAATTCGGATCCCACCGTTGTATCCATTCCCAATGCACAACCACCCAGGTTAAAAAGGAATGCATTAGCACTTATTTTACCGGTTTTATAAAGTGTAATTTCGATTGGAATCCCCAAGATGATGCTAATGGTTTGTGAAGCAAGCTCAAAATTATTCCGTATACCATGAATCAAAGGGATAATACGTAAAAATATATAAGCATGATACGTATCCAGTCTTTTTAATATGGGCCAGTGTTCTGAAAAAATAGCAATCAACCGGGAGTTATCCGTGTTTTTATCAAAATCATTTTCCAATAAATGAAGGAATGTTTTGATGCGTGTAAATTCCTGTTCAAAGGGCAGAAAAAATTTACGCGCAGCTTTTTCTTCTTCCCGGTGTTTTCTTATTTCATCAATTACTTCGTATTTATTCTTTTCTGTTCGGCCTCTTGTGGGTTGATGAAAAATGTTTTCCGGAAGCGAATCATAAAAACCATCCCGGTGTGTTTCAAGATAAAGATACTCTGCATGGTCGTAATTGGAATGTGTTGTATGAAAAGAAGACACTTCTTTCCTGTATGAGCGTTGTGAATTACCTTTTGCTTGTATAATAATCTGATCTGCATGAACGCCTTGTTGAATAAGACTGGCCGCAATTACTTCGGCTTTAAAATCAAGATTCAGCTTAAGAATATCATCCAGCAATTGTTCCTTAAAATCATCATGGAAAATACGTTCTGTTGTTTGCATCATCAAAGAAATTAAGGTAAAAAATCTTCCGGTATCCTGTAATAACTACTCCCATTCGATGTGAAAAGATAATTTGGGTTGTTATTCAATGTACTAAATAAAGTATACTTATTATAAACATATTCAAAAATGGATCTTAAATCAGCATAATGCAAAGAATTATTGAGCTCATATATTTTATATTTCGTCAATAGTTCGTTGTCTGAATAGGAACCGAAAAGCATGTAGAAATATTCACTGAAAGTCATATTATCAATATAATTTGTAATGTGATTACGGGTTTTATACTGTACCAGTAATTTGGAAAGCTGCTGATAGAATAAGGTTAACGTATTGGAACCCATTTGCTGATGCAGCTGCTCCAGGTTTAAAAATTTAAACATGCTCAGGATATCATCATATTCTTCAGGTGAAAGAAGTAAGCTAAATTTAAAGGGCCTTATATTTTTTGGGAAGATCGTATATCCATTGATGAAATAATTATAATTTATATTATTTAAATCACTACCTAAGCCGGATGGAACAGAATCAACTGATGCATAAAACTGCTTGAAGGTATTATCGATCTTATTGTTATTGCAAAGCGAGCTGTTGAACATTTTTCTTAGCGAGCTGAGCAGTTGATCGTTATCTTTTTGAATGTGATCAAAAAAGGAAAAGAGTGCAGTAGTTAATGTTTTTGGACTAATTGTGCTGTCACGGTCCGGATAAACAATAAACCCCTCCGTATTGGCATCTGTTGGAAAGTAAAGGATGTTGTTAACACCTTCTTTTAAAGAAATAGCGGTTGCTGATGTGGATTGAGGTTGTTCAATAACTCCCGCGATGCTTGCTAGTTTATTAATTTTATAGCCTGTGCCTCTGGGAGTAGTACTTTTTATAAGTGATTGGGCTTGGGTAATAAAGTTGGAATAGGGCACTTCATCTTCACTATAAGGCTGAAGTAACAACAGGCGAATATTTTTCTGAGAAAGTTCATTATATAAGGATTCTCTTAAAAATTTTGTGTCCGTATCGGGTTTACTGCTAATAACAATTACAATATTTGTTTCATCTTCGTGTTCTTTAAATAAATTATTGGCAGCTATTAGTGCATTACCAATACCAGAATTGACATAGGAATTCTTACTTTCATTGTTTTTCTGAATAATGCTGGCAAATACTGGAAGCAGATTGGAACATTGATTTGTAAATTCAGTTTTGCTAGAGTTATTTGAACAATCAATCGCCGCATATTTATAGGTTGTGTTTATTTTCTTGTTCTGATCGAAGTAGGCAGGTAGTTCCTGAACCAAATTGGTAAGTGCAGATAAATATTTTTTTTTATCAGCCCCGGCATTGATGGCAATAGCAACATTTACATGATTACTTGCATCATACATGTCACATAAAGTAGAGTAGGTGATTTTTGTTTTATCAGCTGTGTTGTAAATAAAACTCTCACTTTTATCAAATATGCTGGCAATGGTTCCGGTATGAAGCATTGTATAGGAAGAGTTATTACGTTTAATTTCCTCTATTTTTAAAATGGGATAACCTTTCCATAAGTGTTGTTGATCACATGTTGGTACATTCATCTTGTAATTGCCGGAAGTTTCACCCGAAATGCATGCCTCTTTTGTTGTATAAACAATGGGTTGATTCGAGGATGGAAATGTTGATGTGTTTATTGGGTCTACGCATAGCCGTTGTCCCCATAACTGGACAAAATTGGAGGGTATCCAGCCCAGAATGTTATCCATGCAATTTTGAGAAGTTAGAAATGCTCGTCTGCCAATAAGATAAGTACTGTCTTTTTTATCACTCGAACTTTTGTACACATATACAAGCTCATTAAAGTTTAAAACAATATTCCTGGTTTGCTTCAAATCCGGACCAGAATAGGATTTAATAAGTCCGCTTTCCGAATGATTTTCTATTTCCTTGAAAATTTTTTTATTGTTTAATAGGGTTATCCATTTTAATGGTACTCCATTCGACTTATTTTCCAACGCTTTTTGTGACACAATCAAATCATGAGTCGATATCCATCCATAGTATTGAACCTTGGAAGGAGCATTAATTTTAAGGTTAGTTGAGTCAACCAAGCCAGGAATATATTTAATTAATTCAACAAAATTGTTTTTCTTATCTACCCTTGTTACATAAAAACTTTCTAAAAATCCTAATTGTTTAAATGGAACTTTTTTAGCTGCGTCTTTGTAGGTTTGATTATTATTTTTGTCGGAGTATACTACCCAGGCTCTCTCCGATACATTTATCGAGGCAAACTCCAGGGGTATTTCCATTACTTTTTGAATTGTTTGGGAAATAGCATGGTTACTAATGAATAGCAACGAGAATAAAAATAATTTAAAATAGGAAATGGAGTAACGCTTCATGCTAGATTCATCATTTTTTTTCTGATAAAACCGTCAGTTTTTTGACACAGTGTGTTATGGAGTCTGATTCGGTTGTTACATTTTTAATTACTCCCCCCATAATTTTTAAATTTTGTAAATAAGAATAGATGTAATCAATTTTTTTTTCGTTTACAATTATCGTAGGTGTGCCTTTGCAAAAATAGTTACGGATCAAATCATAATTCGATTGGAAATCACCTCCGTTGGCAATTCGCTGCATGTAATCTTTTATCTTGCCACCTGAACCACCGTTTCCTGCGATTGACGGTTTTGAAGAATTGGTAACCAATGTAGATTTGTAGGAAGGTGAAATCAATATCTCATGAAGTACTGGAACCTTAGGGTTAAGATTTGTAATTAATTTGACAATGTATTTTTTTGGTTGAGTAAATGTATAATAGGCTTCCTGCTCCCTGCTGTCCATTTTACCGGACTCTCCAAAGTACCATTCGCAATATGCCACATCTGTACCAAGAATTTTGAAATGAACACTTTCACCCACTACACCTTTATCACTTGCATATATACTGATAGCTGTATCTTTAAAGTAACTGATCTTTGGGTTTTTTACCGTTACAGAAAAAGTATCTGCCAATTTGTTATTGATAATCAGTTTAACTAAATAGGTCCCTTCTTTTGGATATTTGTAACCACCTTTTCGTTTTACCGAGTAGTTGTTGTTGTATCCAAATTGCCATAAACTGCTTTTTGCATTTTCTGTGCTATCAATGTAATGCATGACGTCATTGGTGGTTAACTCTCTGGGGTAAACATTAGCAAGTACCATGTCAGGAGATAACATTTTTGTTGTGAAAAATATCCCAATGGCTAAAAGACCATACAGTGTAATTGTAGTAAGAATTAAACGAACACTCATGCAACTATTTATTAATATTGGTTTGTGAGTTAAGCATATTTTTTAAATGTAAGTCGTTTTGTTTTTCTTTAAATCCAATCATGCAATCTTCCAGTTTCTTTTTTTTAATCGCAGTATTTTGTGTTGCGTTCCAGGTAGATTTTTTATCAAAAAATGGCATCGTATAAAAAACATATAACTGGTCAAAAATTTTATAATCCGGATTCGCTTTTTTTGCTGTGTATATTTTCTGAAGCATATCCAACTCCGTTGAAATTGAATTAGTAAGATAAACCTGGCTGGTGGAAGGCTGAAATTGCGTGATCCATCTGTTCAATGAGTCAACATAAGCGATGCTTTCTTTTTGCGTTTTTAAAATCTGTTTTTTCTTATTGATCTCTTCAAGCATTAATTCTTTGGGGCGAACATCGCCTTCTTTAAAAGAATTGTGGAAGCATACATAAGCGAATAATATGCTCATCAAAACCCATAATGAAACCAGGTATAAAAACTGCAGTTTTTTTTCTTCTTTACTGATTCGAAATTTTAACATAACAGAATTTTTGTGATTCTAGATATTACCTTTTGCTAATTCCTGAGCTGCCTTGTTATTTAATTCAACGCAATTATCGTATGCTTCCGTTTGAATCTTTTCCTCTTCAAGTGCCTTACCTAATGCATGCTTGTTATCAATTACCATTTCTACATTACCTATGATTTTTTCAAAAAGTTGGTAATATTCGGAATCACCGTCTTTTTTCAGAACCTCAAGTTCGGTATTTGCTTCATTTTTCATTCTTAAAATGGTTCTTTCCAATTCTTCTTCATTGGTAACCTGGTGAGTATTAAACTTAGCCAGGTAAAAATTTAAGGTGTCTATTGTGTTGGCCAATTGCTGCCGCTTGTTGAAAATAAAATCGTATTTCTGTTTACGTTCCACAATCATTCTTGACTGCTGTTGACCCGCCTTTAAGTATAAAAAGTAACAAGCAACGGTACATGTCAATAATAATGTAAAGTTTAATAAAAAGATCGCATACTTTTTATTTATCTCTTTGTTGTTTAGTGCTTTCATTCTTATTGCAGAGTTTTATAAATTGACTAATCGAGGATACTCCATCTTTTTTTCGGTTGCTCTAATCGTTCCTTCACATCCTCTTTTTTGACAACGATATTTTCTTTGCGCTGACCAATGTATTCCAGGTTATTCATTTTCGTCCATACCGCATTAATCGTTTTAAGAAATCCTGCCAGCACTTCCAAGGGGGCTGAAATATTGTAGTGATCGTATTGAACCTCTATGGCTTTTCGTAATTCTTCTTCAAATGCGTTAGGTGTAATTTCGCACCACTCAAAAATATATTTCAATAACTCTTCCCGTTCCTCGGAAGGAAAATAATACAAAGAAGTATGTATTTTATTGGCAAGTGAAGCGACAATATCAATTAGATAAACAGGCGAAGCTTGCGATAACGTATTACGATACTGAAAAAAGATGCTTGTTGTAAAATCCAACACTTTTTCACATACCTCTTTATAATTTTTAGCAATGGAAGAAGGTTTGTTCTTGTTACATATTTTTTGAATGATTTTAATTGATAGGCTGTGGATCTTTTCCAGCGCATCTCCCATCATTTCGTAAAAATCAATCAACGCAGGGTGACTATCCACCGACGTGCAAGGCGGAATATAATTTTCCTGAAAGTAAAGTGTATTCCCTTTACACTTTATTTTTCCAATTACTAGATAATAGGCGCCAAGTTCAGCTATGTTTAATTGGTCGGATGGAATAATTGACAATTCATATTTATTGTCTGAATATGGATGCCGGGGTGGGTTTTCTTCCGGGTTAGGATTCCCAACCGGAACACGTTCATAAGGATTTACAGTTACCACTGCATCATACCATGTGAGTTCAGTTCCAATTTTATCATTTTCTTCCGATTGAATGCTTGCCGTCAATGCATTGTTTTTTTCATCGCCAATTGAAATCCTGCACCCCCCAGGCGTTATAGCGTTGCAATAATTAAGTTTCAGAATAAGTGAACTTGCAGTGCTTTGTATATGAGAAAGGTCAAACACAGACCTGCTTCCACGTGTAGAAGGGAGTAATCCGAAATTATTGTTTGTTAAAAATAAGGATATGGTATCTCGTAATAAATCATGATAATGTTTATCCGTATCAATAAAATTATCTTTGGAGACTTTCATTCCATCAATCCAATTTACCGGTAAATGTTTAACTGGGAAAATCATCTGATTGTAATTTTAGTTTATAATCATTTTGTCAACTCGTTTACAGAGTATGGTGATTTTTTCGTTCAATTTATTGTCTGTTATCTTTTTTTCGTAATCAATGTATTTCTTCCCGGAACCGATAGATGGCTTTACATAAAAAATCCAGTTATACAGTTCCCCATTTTCGTTTTGGTACTTAATGGGTTGTTCAAAATATTTGGAATTGTAATCAATCAGGAATAACTGGAACCATTCACCAAATAGAAGATCCGTAGGGGCTTTGGCTTTTACTTTTACAACTTCGGTATCACTGGCTTTTTTGGTTAATTCCAGTTCCAGTACCATAATTCGCTCTGCTATTTCAGAGCTGAATTCCGGTTCATTATAGTTCATTTGATATTTCCAGACTTTATGAATTTCAGTCGGAATATTATTTAAAGAAATATATGTCCACCTAAAAAATAAAGGCAAAACAAAAGTGTAGGTAGAAGTACTTGCGATAAGGCCATATTTAAAATCTCCCGCAAAATTAAATAGGAGTGAAAAAACGTAACTGCCAAAACTTAATATAATAAGCGTTGACAAAATACTCATTACACGATTGGCAGTTTCGTTCTCACTTGAGAACATGCGGGTGATTCGCGTCATGTAAAAATAACCCAAAATGAAAAACAGTAGCTGGGTGATAATATAAAGTTGGGGAATAAAAAGCACATCAATAAAATTTAAAAGTGCTGGTAATGCAATAATCAAACTGCTGATCAATACAAAAAGAATAAATTTTTTATTCGTTAAAAATGCATTCTTTTTATTTAAGATAAAAGCAATGGTCGTTGCAATTGCACTAACGATAGGCAATAACAGGTGAGTAACGAAAATGTTTTTTGCGTTCATACCTACAGATACGAAAAATGTGTTTAAATAGTATTTAACATTGATTGCAATTTAGAATTGAAGAGGAAGATAAAACCTGAATTGCACAACGAATGATCAGATGCAAAGATAATTTTTTTTCATTGCTATAAAATCCGGATGTAAATTTATTTTGATGGAAGCAAATCGTTTTAGTTTAATGAGATCAATTTCAATAAAACCAACTTTGATCGAAACCTAAAAATGAATTAAAAAAAATAAAAAATAAAAGTTGTTGAAATTTTTCCTCGTTACGGTGTTTTCCCTTAATTCGCTGTTAATATTAGTTTAAGAATGATTTCTCTGGTACTTTAGTGCACTCAAAATCGTTTTGATTTTTTACTTTCGTTTTCTGCTTGATTGAAAAAATAAAATGATTTTATTTTAGGGGAGTTCTAAAAATTAAAATATTAATAATCAGTGGATTAAAACAAGAAA
>DAORKB010000044.1:0-18111 GCA_035439365.1 Bacteroidia bacterium | reverse complement strand
GTTATTGTTGATAAAAATGAAAAGAAGAATGATCAGGTAAAACGAAGCCCGCTATTGGAATGTCTTCAAAAAGTATTGCAACACATGGAAGATTGGCAACGCATTATCTTATTGATGCGTGCCCAGGATTATGCTTATGAAGAAATTGCAAAGTATGTAGATAAACCCGTCGAACAATTGAAAGTGTATCATATGCGACTAAAGAAGAGTGCAACGGATAAAACAAATGAATGCATTAATAAAGTGAAGCATGAAGGATAAAAAAGGCATAGAAGAAAACAACCTGGATGAATTGATGAACAATCTTTTTCTGGAAGAAAACAGAACGTTATTTCAGGAAGAAAGTGCTCGTTTCATTTTGCAGCAAGGCTATGCGCCCGAAATGGACGCTGATAAGGAAAAAAAAATGATTCAGCAGTTAAATAAAAAATTAAAAGGAGGCGGAGGTTATTGGAAATATTACAGCATGACATTGGTACTTATTATAGCAGTAGGTGCTATTTTATACAATAAAAAAGAGAACCCAAAAACGAAACAAACGGAATTGATAATTACTAAGGATGTTGAGTCAATAGAATTTGAAAAGCAAAGGTTAGCAACAAAAAAATTTGAAAGAATAAATAAAGATAGCAATTCATCTCAAATAATCTTAAATAATAGCAAAGACAAGCAAGAAAGTAATGCTGTTTCTAAAAAACTTTCTACAGGTGCATCGGTTTATTACCCTATTTCAGGGGTTGGAAGTAAATCGGTACCCACTTTTTTTAAACCAACAGAACAGGATTTTGTTTTTTATCATAAGGAAAAAAGGAATATGCTTGAAAGTTTGATGCATATTGATAAGGGCGTATACAGTGTTGTTGAAGGTGAAAAAATGCTATACCATCATAAGTTGTTAGAAGTATCACCCTTCATCCTTCGTGATCATATGATTACGAACCTGGAGTATAAAATTTTCCTTGCCGAAACGATGGAAGAAGAAAAGGTAGAATTGTTAAAAAAGGCTGTTGTTAAAAATGAATTATGGATGGATTTTAATGATAATATACTTGCGACTACCTATTTTTTTGATGGAAAGTACAATGATTTTCCGGTTGTAAATATTAGTCCCGAAGCAGCAATACTTTTTTGTGAGTGGCTGGAAAAAGAAATAAATGACTTCTCGAAACAAATGAACCCACAGGCCGAACCAATGAGGGTGCGCCTGCCTTCGGAAACAGAAATCCTTCTGGCATTAAAAAAAGGATACCTGCAACACCCTGATTGTAATGGATATCAGGCCATTTACGATACAAAAGATGGACAGATAAATCCAAACAGTTTTAAATTTGCCACAAATGAAAATAACAATGCAATACTTGACAACCTTTTTTCAATTAACAGATTTGGGATGGATGAAAGTGAAATACTTCAAGTGTTTGAAAAGGGCTTTAATTATAAAAACAAATCCATAAATCAAAGTACTGTTGAGGTGTTTAGCAAGGTTGCACATGTATCTGAAATTATACGGGAACAAGAAAGCAATGACGTGAAAATTGTTGGATCCTGCTGGAAAAGTAAGCGGGACTATACAAAAATGGTAAAAGCGTTTAATAAATCAAAAGCCTCGCCTTTTGTGGGATTTAGGGTAGCAATTGTTTATCGGGTTAACTAGTTTAATTGGTGATCATAGACGTACTTTTCGATTTTGTTCTGGAGAATAATAAACTCAAAGTAATAACCTGAACAAGCAGTGTTGCCGGATACATAAAACGAAAATCATCTCCCGTGATCGCGAGTAAATAAGAGAAGTAGTAGGCCAGCGGCATCAGTAATACAATGAATAGCATTGAACGTAATTCCTTCCTTTTTATAAATAGGGCAACGAGTATAAAGTTAACGATTAACCATACCAAATGCTCCGCACCAATTAAACTTGTTACCATAATATTTCGAATATTATTGGCTAATCGTTGCCATCCTAATCTTACGGGTGCAAATAGTTTATTCTGTCTTAACCCAAAAGCATTATCATCTAACTGTGTATGATACCAGTATTTTTTTGTACTGGGTTTAAGCATATTGTAAAAGCCATCCAATTTTACTTTTGCAAGTGTAAAAGGAGAATGCAATGCGAGTGAAAAATATTCAGTTTTTATACGTGGATCTGCAATATTAAATGTTTGTTGATTAAGTGTTTTATCCGAACCTGCCCAATTCATTACCGAAGCAACCTGCCCGGGATAATATATCTTTTTGTAGTTTGGTGTTAAATTGCTTTTTACATAGGGCACATATTGCCCATTATCTATATTAAGTACAAGTGCACCTACCGATTCTGTTGCCATCACCTGATTTTCAGGATATAATTTTTTCACTGAAAAAGCAGCAAAAAATTGTTTCTGAAGACAGAAGTAAATAAAAAAAGGTAAAAGACCTGAAATAATAAATGGTATAATCGATTGCTTTGGAGGAGCAAGCCTTTTGGAGTTATACATCAATAAAATAAAAAATACAGGGAGTAATACAATGGCATTATATCTCGTCAGAAAAAGCAGTGCCATGAGAACGACCAAAACTGTGTAATTGAAATAATAACGCTTGTTTTTTTGTGTGCTTATTCGTGTTGTTTTTAGTCCCAGGTACGCAATCCAAATCATTCCAATTACAATCCAGGTATCTTTTAAAAAATTCATTAAGTAAAACGGTAAAGGACTAACTGGCAAAATTAAAATGAGAAAAATGTAAAAAGGATACCAAATGACCTTTTTATCAGACACATTTTTTTGAAGAAGTATTTCCTGTGCTAAAAGATAAACACCAAAACTACCGGCAAGCGTTTGAATAAGTGTAAACGTTTGAACACCACCACCCAATGCCAATGTATAATGAAGGAGAATCGCCATTATTGGAGGGTGCCAGTCCTCGTAGTTTTGATATAAGGCCTGGCCATATTGTACAAGAGCATCTGCACTCATATAAGCCGGGTAAAAAAGTATCCAGATAATGATTGAAATGCAAAATACAAGAATAGGTGCAAGATTTTTGAAAAAAAACGATTTAGGGTTCGATAAAAAGAATAAGGTCATTCGTTAGCTATATGCATATTTGGTTAGTAAACAAATATAGCAACATGCTCATATCAAATTACAATTATTTCAATTGAATTACACAAATAAGAAAGAAGAAAATTGTAAAACGAAAAGAAAATAACTTAAATTTGGATAGTCACCATTGAAATTTTATTTTTAATTGGATTGAATCAGATTTTTTTTCCGGATTACATTTCTATCACAATTTTGCAAATTTTCTCTTAATGGAGAACAGTAATTGAATTAATTATTGAAGGTTTGTGCAGCGGTTTATTTTTCTTAATATTTATGCGTTTATTTTGTTTTGAACAATTTATACTAAGCGTTGATGACGAAAAAGTTTCCAATACCTGAAAATGAAGCAGCGCGTTTAAAAGCGTTAGCAAAATATAATATACTGGATACTCTTCCGGAAGAAGAGTTTGACAGACTCACGAAACTGGCCTCCATTATATGTGGTGTGCCCATAGCCTTAATTACACTTATTGAAAAGGACCGGCAATGGTTTAAATCAAATCTGGGGTTGGAAGGAACAGAGACAGAACGCGAAACTTCTTTTTGTCAGTATGCCATTATGGACAATAAGACGTTTGAAGTGAATGATGCAACACAGGACATACGTTTCTTCGACAATCCATTTGTTACAGGTGATCCGGATATTCGCTTTTATGCTGGTCACCCGTTGATTGACCCGGATGGCTATGCATTGGGCTCCTTATGTGTCATTGATAAAAAAGCAGGGCAGCTAACACCAGATCAACTAAAAGCATTGAAATTGTTGGCGGAGGAAGTGGTGTCTCAAATTGTGTCAAGACAAAAAAATTTAGAGAAGGATAAATTGGAGAAGTTATTTAATTTATCCTTTGATTTGATTTGTATTGCCGGTATGGATGGTTACTTTAAAAAAATAAACCCGGCCTTTACAACGACACTGGGCTGGACAGAAGTGGAATTACTCTCTAAACCTTTTTTTGATTATCTGCACCCAGATGATATTCCATTGGTTGAAAAGGAAATGCAAAAAATCAGAGAGGGAAAAGAAACAGTAGTGTTCGAAAGTCGTTATAAAATAAAGAAGGGAGGGACCAGAACCATTAGATGGGTATGGACTCCTAACCTCGAAACGAAAGAGATTTATGCCATCGGCAGGTATGATGCTGATCGTGAGAAATGGGAGCAGGAGCTGTTATTGAGCGAATCAAAACACCGTACTTTTTTTGAAAATTCCCAAGGGTTAATGTGCATGCATGACATGCAAGGGAACTTTATTGAAATAAATCCTGCAGGAGCTGTTTCAATTGGGCGATCCACAGAGGAATTACAAGGGAAAAGCCTTTTTGATATTGTACCTGAAGAGGATATTGTACTAACGCAAGCTTACTTGAAAGAAATTGAAAGAATGGGGCATATCAATGGTGTTATGCGCGTTGTTCACAAAAATGGTAATAAAAAGAACTGGATGTTCAACAATATTGTTACGGAAGGTGCACATGGAAAATACGTGATTGGAACAGCTGTAGATATTACAGAACGTGTTTTATTGGAACGGGAATTAAAAGAAAGTAACAGTCGTTTCTTTAAAGTATTTGATAAAAATCCGGTAAGCATGGCACTTGCGAACACGGACACCACAAAAATAGAATATGTGAACGAGACCTTCCTTGAAACACTTGGATTTACAAGAGAAGATGTAATAGGGAAAAGCTATAAGGAATTGAATCTTGTAACAGAGGAAGAACGGGCTGAAAGCTTGAAAATAATTAAAGAGAAGGGGTCTTTAAAACCAGTTGAACGACATATTCGAAAAAAGAACGGAGAGCGAATATGGATGCTCAATTCCCTTGAAATGGTTGAGTTGAATAAAAGCTCTTTTATTTTAAGTTCACTTTATAATATTGATGAACGTAAAAAAATGGAAGTGAAAATAAGCCATCTTGCAGAATTTCAAAAAATAATGCTGGATGGTACGGATTATTCGATTATCTCAACCACTGAACCTGATGGAATCATTACATCTTTTAACAAAGGTGCCGAGAAAATGCTGGGGTACAATGCTGCAGAAATGATTGGCAAAACACCAGAAATTATTCATGATGCTAAAGAAGTAGAAGATCGTGCAAAACAGCTGTCTCATGAATTAAATGTGAAAATAGAACCTGGCATCGATGTGTTTCATTATAAATCAAGAACCCAACACACGGGAGATACAAATGAATGGACGTACATCGCAAAAGACGGAACAAGAATACCTGTTGAATTAACCATTACTACACTTCGTTCACAGGATAAATCAATTTTGGGTTATCTGGGAATTGCAAAAGATATTAGCGAAAGCAAAAAAGTAAAAGACGCACTTTTACTTGCAAAGGAAAAAGCAGAACAGGCAGTGATTGCCAAAAACAGTTTTCTTGCAAATATGAGTCACGAGATTCGTACCCCGATGAATGCAATTATCGGATATACAGAGCTGCTTACACAAAGCAATCTGGACGAAGAGCAACAGGAACAAGTGGGATATGTGAGAATTGCGGGTCAAAATTTATTATCCATTATCAATGATATTCTTGATTTTTCGAAAATCGAATCGGGTAAAATTGCATTGGAATCCGTACCATTTAATCTGAAAGAAACACTAAAAGGAATTTACAACTTGTTGCATGCTCGTGCTGCTGAAAAGAATTTAGAGTATCAATTTTTTATGGATGCTTCATTACCTGATTTTGTTTGTGGAGATAGTGTTCGGCTCAATCAGATTTTAATTAATCTGGTTGGGAATGCAATAAAATTTACAAGCGAAGGTCACGTTACCGTATCAGCCAAGAAAATTGCTGAAGATGATGAATACTACAGACTAAAATTTATTGTAAAAGATTCAGGGATAGGCATACCACCGGAAAAAGTAAACCTCGTATTCGAACGATTTACACAAGCTGATACGGAAACGACCAGAAAATTTGGAGGAACCGGATTAGGACTTAGTATCGCTAAAAACCTTGTCGAATTGCAGGGGGGCACAATTCAGATCAAAAGTGAAGTAGGAAAGGGCTCCGAATTTTCATTTGATATTTTATACAAAAAAGCAGATCAAAAAGAGCTGGAACCACTGCAAAAAGCATTTATACCCGAAAAATTATTAAACTCAATTAAAATTTTGTTATGTGAGGATAATCCATTGAATCAAAAGTTAGCCAAACGTGTCATGACAAAATTTGGATTTGATGTGGAAATTGCAGAAAATGGATTGGTGGGTTTGGAAAAATTAAAAAAGAATAGGTTTGATTTGGTACTGATGGATTTACAAATGCCTGAAATGGATGGTTACCAAACCGTTCAGGCCATAAGGGATGAACTTCATTTGGAAGTACCGATTATCGCTATGACAGCTCATTCACTTGTTGGAGAAAAAGAAAAATGCCTTGAAGTAGGAATGAATGATTACATAGGCAAACCGTTTACACAAGAAGATCTATACAATAAAATATGTTCTAATTTAAAAATAGAGAATAATCCGGATACAATTATTGATAAAGTGAATGAGAAACAGACAAGTATGACTGTTCACGAGGTTAATCTCGATTCACTCAAGGAATTTTCTGGTGGCAATAAACAGTTCGAAAAGGAATTAATCGAACTCTTTTTACAACAAGTGCCATCAGATGTAGCAGAGTTGGAAAAAGGTTTTAAGGAATCGAATGATTTTCGAATAAAGAGTTTGGCACACAAACTAAAATCATCCATGTTGGTAATAGGTTTGGGAGGGTTGATGGAAGACCTTGATTTTATTGAAAAAAATGCAGAGAATAAGGAGTTGAGAACTGCTTGTTATGAAAAATTTAAGCAGATAACACATATATTGGAACTAAATTATAAAATTCTGAAACAAAAATTAATTGAAGATTATAATAACTAAAAACTTGAAAGATGAATATATTATTTGCTGAGGACGATGATTTGCTACGTAACTCTTTAACATTTTACCTTAAAAATAACGGCTTCAATGTAACCTCTGTGAGTAATGGATTAGAAGTTAAGGATCAGTTGAAAAACACCCCTTTTGATTTAATCATCACAGATTTGAATATGCCTTTTTTGGGAGGGATGGAAGTAATAAATTTTGTAAGAAATGAATTAAAATCATCTGCGCCAATTATTGTTTTAACTTCTTTCGGAGTTGAAAAAGCAGAACTGGATGCCTTTGAAATAGGGGCAAGCGAATTTATTTCCAAACCCTTTAGTCCCTCTGTATTAAAAGCCCGGATTGATAAACTGTTGAGTAAACGCACAGTATAACATCAGGAATGTGCCTATGAAGTATCGAAATTTTATTTCAAGATATATAATTTTAACTTCACTATGCTTTTGTATTGCAAAGCAACTATCCGCGCAGGTTGGCGATGTCGACAGCGCTTTTCAGCAGGCACGTACGTTAGCATTTTCATCCAGGTACACAGAATCCATTTCACTTTGTAAAAAAATTCTGGAAAAAAGTCCAAACTACCAGGATGTTCGTGTACTGCTTGGAAGGGTTTATTTCTGGAACAATCAAAAGGATTCTGCCATTTCTACTTTATCAAACACAATTAAAATAAAACCATATGAAGATGCATACATCGCTTATGCAGATATCTTAAGGTGGGCTGATTTGCCGTTACAATCTATGCAAATTACAGAAGAAGGATTGAGCCATTTTCCTAACAGTGAAGATTTACTCCTTCGAAAAATTAAAGCGCTGGATGATCTAAAAGAGTATAAAAAAGCATATCACTTAGCTGATTCGCTTCTTTCCAAAAAAAATACGGATGCTGACTTAAGGCAATTGACAGAAACAATAAAAAACAAAATGGCAAAAAATACAATCAACATTTCATATGATTATGATTATTTTGATAAGCAATTTCCTGATCCATGGCATTTGGTATCGTTTTCCTATGGGCGGCAAACAACTTATCTCGGACGGGTTACTGCCCGCGTTAACCTTGCCAATCGGTTTGCTGCAAATGGTTCGCAACTAGAAATGGATGCCTATCCCTCGCTTGGAAAAAAAATGTATGCTTATTTGAATGCAGGTTATGCAAACAATACACTGTTCCCAAATTATCGTTTTGGTGTATCAGTCTACCGGAATTTTCCTCATGCATTTGAAGGTGAAGTAGGAATAAGAGTATTGTATTTTAGCAAAGCAACTATTTTGTACGTGGGATCCATAGGGAAATATGCCGGTGATTTTTGGTTTTCGTTGCGTCCTACATTTATTGCTTCAGAGAATGGAAATCGTTTTTCTCAGTCATATTCCTTCATCACCCGATATTATTACAAAACAGCGTTTGATTATTTAACATTAACGGTGGGATATGGGTTAGCACCTGATGACAGATCTCGGGAAACATTGTTGCAAAATCCGGATCTAAAAAGAGCAAGAATACAGCTAGCTGTACAAAAATTGATAAAACGCACGCACATTGTATCATTATCTGGAGGTATTTCAAGAGGCGAATATATTCAGGGAGATCGAAATATAGGAAACAACATTTTTGCCGGAGTGAGTTATCAAAAAATGTTTTAAGGCGTGAATTTTCTAAAAAAAAATAAATGGCTCCTGTTTGCATTGAGCTTAATTTTGTCATCTCCTCTCATCATGCACCTTGTATGGCTATTTAAATCAGCCTTGCCGATGGATATAATTATTGTTGATAAAACAGTTTCAGATTCACAAAAAAATGAACACGCCTCCTACATTTGGTTATTAAATAACCTGAAGGTTGTAAAGAAAGAGAAATCCCTGTATTCAATTGACGATTATTATGGTTTCTTTCCTTATGCAAATGAAAAGTTTGACATTCGTGATTTTGAAAGTCTCAACTCAAACGAACTAAAAAAAATATCCAATCAACATCAAATGATATACATTACTGATTCATATGGCGTATACTCAAATGAATGGTATCAGCATAAAAGTATTTCAGAACGAAGTAATCTTATTTATGGAGGATTAACAGAAAATGAAATGTTTCTTACGGAAGAACTCAAAAAGGAAAAGAAACTAATTGTTGCCGAGTTTAATTGTATTGGATCGCCAACCAAAACGATTATTCGAAATCGTTTTGAAGAACTTTTTCATTTGAAGTGGACAGGCTGGATAGCCGCTATTTTGATAATCTTTCGGTGAAACTCTTTTGAATGTAAATAGAAAATAAACAAATAGGTCATCTTTTAAAAAGAATTTTCCTTTTGATATAGATGTAAAGATGGGGTTTTTGAAATATTCTTTTGTTGCTTCACTTATTGGAGTGAGGTTGAGGGGGTGGGTAAAAGGTTCGCCAGTTTTTTCATAAAATGCTTTTAATCGTTTTCCGAAAAGAACAACAGACGGGTTCGCAGATGAAATAAATTCTTCATAGTAAGCTTCTGCTGTAACCGGAAAGTTATTTTTTATAACAGCAATTAAATTCAATTGTAACCAATCCGTTAACAACTCTTTGTAATTGACAAGGAAGTTCAATCCTTTCAATCCGATCAGCTTGATGATAGCAATGATGGCTTCTTGTCTTAAAATAAGGTTCTTATCACTCACATATTTTGCAATCAGCGCATAGGATGAAGTTACATTCATTTCTGCAAGCTCTCGTATAGCTTCACATTTCAGTGCCCAATTGTATTGCTTCAGTTTTTTATAAGTTTCCTGAATAAGACCGGAGTCATGATAATAAGCTTCGATTTTTTTTGCGAACTCGCCGGTATAACTTTTGTGCAATTTTATGACTGTATCCAACAGGCAAAGCTTAAAGAATTGATCATTCAACACCGCACTATACTCTTTTTGTTTTATTAAATCATGTTGATTTTTATTTTCAAAAATAATTGCGAACATAAAGCTACCAGCAAGCGTATCATAGTGAGCTCGCTTTTTTAACCTGCTGATTTTTTTCAATCGGCTAATGGTAAGAAGGGTTAAAAAAAGTAAGGTTAGGAATAAAAACAATATAATTACCATCGTCAGAAACAACTCCGACTTTTGAAAAACCATATTATTAGAATTAAGAAAATTTAAAAATTAAAGATATGTATTTATTCATTTTCTTATTAAGTTTTGTTGATGTGGTTGGATATTTTGTTGAGTTTTTTAATGCCTCCATTTTAGTTTTTGCCGTTTCCATCATGTCTTCTTACCTGATTTTGTCAGGTATATCCATACAATACCTGAGAGAATATTTGTGGGGAAACAACTTTATCGATTATTCTGTTTTACTATCTTCTGAAAATGCACCTTCTTTATCATTGATCGCCCCTGCATACAATGAAGGAAAAACGATAGAAGAAAACATCCAATCACTGCTATCATTAAATTATAGTAATTATGAAGTAATTATTGTAAACGATGGTAGCAAAGATAATTCCATGGAAATAATGATCAAGGCATATCAATTGGAAGCAGATCCCGAATTTAAAATTTATCTTCATCTGAAGACGAAAGAAATTAAAAATATTTACAGATCAAAAAATCCTGCATTTAAAAAATTGATCGTAGTGGATAAGTTTAATGGAGGAAAATCGGATGCTTTGAATGTTGGAATAAATATTTCCCGAAATCCTTATATCGTTTGCATTGATGTGGATTGTATTATTGAAAAGGATGCATTATTAAAAATGGCCAAACCTTTTATGGAGAATAATAGAGGAAGAGTGATTGCAACAGGTGGCGTAATCCGTATTGCTAATTCCTGTAAAGTATCCAATGGAAAGTTAATGGAAGTAAACGTGCCTGATCCATTTTTACCACGTATTCAGGTGATCGAATACTTGCGCGCATTTCTTTTAGGGCGTATGGCATGGGCAAAATTAGACGGTTTGCTTTTAATAAGTGGGGCATTTGGAATGTTTGATAAACAAATTGCCATTGAAGCTGGTGGATATGACCACGGAACAGTAGGAGAAGATATGGAGTTGGTGATGCGTATGAGAAGATATATGATCGAGCAAAAACAAAAATATACCGTTTCTTTTGTTCCGGATCCGTTGTGTTGGACCGAGGCGCCGGAAAATTTTCAGATCCTTGGTAAACAGCGAAGCAGATGGACAAGAGGAACGATGGAATCGTTATGGTTACATCGGGTCATGTTTCTGAATGGAAAATACAAAGTGCTTGGTTGGCTCTCTTTTCCTTTTTGGTTTGTTTTTGAATACCTGGCTCCCTTAGTTGAGTTTTTTGGATTGATCATTACCCTCTTGTTCTTTCTGTTCGGTTTTATTAGTTTAAAATTCTTTTGTCTCTTATTATTATTTGGTTATTCTTTCGCATTAATGGTGTCTTCACTGGCTCTTCTTACAGAAGAGTATACATTTCATCAATACCCTCGGTTAAAGGATTATTTCAGATTGCTTCTGGTTGCGGCAATTGAACCATTTTATTTTCACCCTTTTGTAGTTTACTGTGCTCTTAAAGGTAATTGGGAGAAAATAAAAGGTGTGAAAAGTTGGGGTGAAATGACCAGGGCCGGTTTCGCAAAACCCAAAAGCTAAAGTTATAAACCGGTAAAATGTTGAAAACATGAAGTCCCTCCTTTCGGATTTCCTCTTATTAATGTTATTTTTGGGTTAACAAACAATATCCCTAACTAGTTGGCATTATGAGCATGAAGTCGAAATTTGAAAAAGAATTAATAATTGAGAAAACAATTATTTACCCTGCTTATTTAAATAAAGAGAATCTTATAAAGTTTACTTTTCTGATTCTAGATGCAATTGAGTTGTTCCGCAAAGAAAATGTAGAAGTTCAGATTCGAAATTGCGTGGATAAAAAAGCAGTTGAATGGCAACTCAAAACATTTTATTTTGACAAAGGTTTTTGTTTGGATAAAACATATACGTTTTATCTGATGCCTGATTGGAGCCTTCAGTTTATTCTTGAACATTCGGGCACAGAAAACTCCGCATGTAAAAAAGTGATTCTTACCGAACAGGAAAACAACATGCTCCAGGAAACCACTACCAGCTTTTTAAGCCACCTTACTCATTATTACCAGATGACAGGAAGGGAGGGAATGGAAAACCGTTATTTGAATACAGCCAACTGGAGAGCAATTTATGCGAAAAGCATGAAAGAAGATCAGGTAAAAAATTCAGAAAATCGTATTCAGGAGTATTTGAAATTCATTACCAAACCACTGGGAAGTTTTAAAAGCTAACGCTTTTTAAAAGAGGAAATCAATTTAAAATCGTGATGAATTGTGCGATGGTCTCCGCTCGAACGGACACTAACGCACATTGACTACTACTATTATTAAGTACTTACATGCACACAAAATAAAAAAGAGAGCGAAAGCTCTCTTTTATTGCCTAACAAAAATATCCGGGTCTTTTCTTTAACTTTTATTCTCTATCTAACACTAAATAATTATTAAATACATGGACTTTCCGGTATTCACGGAGCAAATGTAGTTAATATTTGATTGATGGATTGGAATGCCGTCAGCACTTTTTAAACGGTTGGTATTTGAAAGTAAATGGAGGTTAAAACGATTTAAACGGCAAAGCAAACATTTTCCAATGAAATACGTTTTAATGAGTGCATCGTGAAATAATCTTCACATCACTTATCCAGATGAAAAAAAAGATTTATATTCCAGGCCTTCTCTTATTAACGTTATTTGCTCCAATTGACGCAACATCTCAAGAGGATAATTTAATTCCAAATCCTGGTTTTGAGCAATACAAAAGGCTGCCGGAAAAGGGCAGCGAAGGACTCAGTTGTGTTGATGTCTGGAGAAATCCTATTTTAATAGGACTCGGAGATTATTACCATGCAGATTCTAAAAGCAGAAAATACAAAACAGGAAGGAACGTATTCGGTTGGCAGCAACCCCACTCAGGAAAGGCATTTGCAGGAATATGTGTGAATAAAAAAATCAGAGAATACTTACAAGTTCAGCTGTTAAGACCTCTTAAAAAAGATAAGGAATACAGAATCAGTATTTTTATAAGTTGTGCCGATAAAATTTGGCTCAGTAAACTCGATGAATTTGGAATCATCTTTACTAAAAAAGAAATTACAATTTTCCCAAATGAGTACCTGCCAGACCCACCCACTATCATATTCAGAGATGAGAATATGTATAAAAATAAAAAAGATTGGATAGAGCTTTCTACAATCTACAAAGCAACAGGAATTGAAAAAGTAATGACATTTGGCTCTTTTTTATACAGAGAAAAAGTGGTTGTAGAAACGAAGGAACATGGCAAAGTATCGGGGTTTACGAATTATGCACATTATTATGTAGATGATATTTCCATTATACCTTTGGATGATGAATTACCTGTACAAGCCAGTATTTCTGGTATTGATCCACAGGTGAAAAAAGCAACTCCAGCTTTCGTTACTGGCAATAGCTATATTTTTAGATCAATACAATTTGAAACAGGGAAGTCTGAGCTACTTCCAAAAGCTTATCCGGAGTTAAATGAATTAATATTTTATCTGAAAAAAAATCCATCAGTAAAAATTGTAATTGCCGGACACACCGATAATGAGGGCGACACCACAGAGAATATGAAATTGTCTTATGAGCGGGCAAAAGCAGTGATGTCTTATTTATTATCGAATGAGATAGACGAAAAACATATTTCCATTGTGGGTAAAGGTGATCGATTTCCAATTGACTCGAATAGCACAACAGAAGGCAGAGAAAAGAACCGTCGAGTTGAAATTTCCTTCTTCTAGTATCTCTTGTGATAAACGAGTATTCCTAAATCGTTTAAACCCCTCACTAATACTGCTATAAATAGGCAAAACCTTTTTCTTTATTTATCGTAAAAAGCCAATGTTTACGTGTTAAACCTTTTGCATAGATTGCTAAAATGTAAAGAAAAAAATGTTTGCAAATTTATTAGTGGGAGAAGAACAAATAACAATTAGAAAAGAGTCGATAAAATGGTGCCTTGTTTTGTTTGTATTGCTTTTGGCTACAACCTCGCGTGCTACAATTTACTATTCATACCAAAGTGGAAACTGGTCAACAGCCAATACCTGGACCACCGACCCTGCAGGAACAACTCTTCTTGGACCAGCCGTTCCAACCAATAATGATCAGGCGGTAATTCTTGCCGGAAGAACGGTTACACTTACAGCCAACGTCGCTACAACCGGACATAGCATTAATATTAACAGTGGAGGAGTTTTAGATATTTCTACGTTCACCATTACCACACTAACATTGCTCGAAGGAGAAGGAACATTGCGAATTGCAGCTTCCTATTTTCCAACAGTTACAACCAATACATTTATTACAGCAGCAGGGGGGACAGTTGAATACTATAACTTTGGAGCTCCTACAACACTCCCAACTTCACCAACAACCTATTATCATCTTTCATTATCCAATTCAACCGGTACAAATTATACAATGAATCTTGGTTCAAATTTAAATGTGCTTGGAAATTTTACGCTATCTGTATCAAACACAGGGACTTTAACATTTGGAATTGGAGATGACTTAGCAACAGCTCGAACACTTACATTTTCCGGTAATGTCACGATAGGTGCATCTTGTACCATGGCAATCGGCTCCTCCTCCATAGCACTTCACGCCATTACAATTTATGGGAATTTTACGATCAATGGAACAGTCGATTTAAATAACAATGCAGATTATGCCGTAAACACTTTAGGAGCTGCTTCATTAACATTTATGGGATTAAGCGACAATACGGTAAGTATTAACAGTGTGAACACCAGTTTCTACAGCTTTATCGTAAATAAAGGTGTTGACCAAACATTTACATTAAGTGTTACCGCAACGGTTGCAACTTCTCCGTTTGATGGAAGAAATGGAAATAACATGGTTACTTTAACGAAAGGAACATTACGGCTGGGATCAAATATCACGGTTCCACAATTGAATGTTGCTGGTCAAAACTATGATATAAGCACAGCACAGGATGTAAATGCCGGGCTGTGGATAGATGGTGCAACTGTTACCCTCGGTGGTTCTGCATTGGTTATTTACGGAAAATTTAGAATTACATCCGGAAGTTTTACGGTTAACAATGGTCAATCTGCTATTGTAACACGTGGACCAGCAGAAGTGTTGATCGAAGGCGGTACAGTAAACATGTATACATTTCGTGTATCTTCAGCTGTATTAGGTACAGGTACCTATACCCAAACTGGTGGTACAGTAAATATAAGTGGTACTTCTGTATCATCTGGTTATCCAGCCTTTTGTTGGCCATATCCTGAAACAACATTTATCATGACCGGGGGAATCATCAATATTTCCAATCCTGGTGGTAATGCCGCGGGAGCGAATGGTGGTATTATGATTGGCTCTTCTTCATACAATGTTACAGGAGGTACAATTAATATTACGATTCCGAGTTCGGCTGTGAATTTTAATATCAACTCAACAGCGCCCTTTTGGGATGTAAATATTCAACAGTTGGGTGCAGGTACCGGAAACGTAACCTTAGCAGATCAACCTAATTTAACAGGTAATGGTGTAAGCGACCCGGTACTTGCTAAACCATTGGTCGTATTGCACGATTTAACACTCATAACAGGAAATACAATTGCTTTGGATGCAACACCTAATATTGATCAGAATGTTACTGTTGGTGGAAATTTCAATATTCAATCAGGTACCAGCTATACACCCGGAACAAATATTACAACATTCAATGGAACGGGTAATCAAACATTCACCAATAACGGAACCATTACAACAGGATTGAATTATTTGACGGTAAACAAATCAAGTGGGACATTAACACTTGCCGGTTCAGTAACCACCACAACTGTTTTGGCAGATTTAACAATTGCAGCAGGAACACTTGCTGATGGTGGAAACATAGTTGATGTAAAAGGAAATGTTTCCAATTCAGGTACACATACAGGGGCTGGGATGATACAGTTATCCTCATCTACAGCTGCACAAATAATATCGAGTACGAATGGTATTTTTCAGAACCTAAGATTAAACAATACATTTAATACCAGTGGAGCAGCAATGATCAGCCTGATTGGTAATACAACTGTAAATGGAAACCTGGTACTGAATCAAAATAATTTGTTTGATATTTCAACCTATAATCTTTCTTTAGGTGCTTCAGCGGCTATTGCGGGTTCGGTTGGAGCAACACGTTTCATTAAAACAGCAGGACAGTCGTCTGATGGTGGTATTACAAAACGATATTCAGCCTCTTCTTTAACATTCACCTTTCCTTTTGGAACAAATGCAACGCCTGATTATACACCGGCAACAATTACTTTAGGTGGTACAAATCCAACTGTATTTGGAACGATTACAGTTCGTCCCGTTTTTACAGAAAGCGCACTTACTACTGCAACGGGTGTTACATTAAACTATTATTGGAAAACCGTTAGCTCTGGATTTACCTTACATGCAGCAACAACTGTTACACATGCATATACATATCTTGATGCAGATATTGTTGCTACCGAATCGGAATATGTGGCGGGGAGATATAATCCTTCAACGGTGGCTTGGACCAAAGGAACCACTGGTGATGTAAATACCGCAACAAACACAATTACGTTCAATGCAACCAACTTTGGAGCTGTGATCGATGGTGAATATACAGCCGGAGATGATAGTCCCAGCGGACCTTTTAATGCTATCCGTGTATTTTATAGTAAAAATGGAGGAGCTTTTGATTATAACAATACGGCCGGAACATCCTGGTCGTTGGCTAGCCATACAGGTGTTGCAACAGCATTGATTCCAACAGTAAATGATGTGGTTGAAATTGGTGATGCAACTTATAATAATCACACAATGGTAATTGATGCCAATGGTGCACTTGCCGGCGTATTGAAAATTGCAACAGGATGTACGCTGACGGTGGGAACAACCACCGGTCACAGTTTTGGCGTATACTCAACTCCTCCTTCCGGAAACGGAACAATACGAATAGCTTCCAATACAGTACCTTCAGGTGATTTTGCGGATTTCTTAGGTTCATCTGGTGGAACATATGAGTTTTATGGAACCTCTTACACCTTACCATCCACAGCTACATACAAAAATTTAATTATAAATCCAGACGCAGGAGCTACCATTACGATGCCCGATGTAGCGTTGACTATTTAGGGTAACATGACAACAATGCAGGCTGGAGCAACAGGCAATACGTATTTGAATTCAACCGTCACTTCACGTGCGCTTTCTATTGGTGGAAATTTAACCATTAGTAGTGGAATTCTTGAATTTCAGAATGCAAGTACCACTACCATGACTGTTACCGGAGACGTGAGTGTAGCTTCAGGAGCAACGTTAAGAGTGGCCAATTCGCTTGCAGTAACGCATGCACTTTCTATCGGTGGAAGTTTAAGCAATGCAGGAACCGTTGATTTGAGTACAGCTGGTAGTGATTGCAACGTAACATTTACAGGAACGTCGAACACAACTATCTCTGGAGCAGGAGCCACAACAGATTTTAACGTATTAACTGTAAATAAAGGAACCTCTCAAACACCCGTACTCACAGTAACTTCATCGGCTTTTACATTGTCAGGAACAGAACCTACACTGGTGTTAACAAATGGTACGTTTAAATTAACAAGTGCCGTAACGATAGCTCCAACAACTACTGCATTCACTATTCCGGCAACTTCTTGCTTGTCTGTAAATGGTGGTACAGTAAATCTTGCCACATCTGCTTCGGATGCTTCGGATGTATATTTAAATGGTAAATTGGAAATTTTGGCCGGTACCGTTAACATTGGAAACTCCGCCAATAACAACAACAACGATATTGAATATTTCGCAACTGGTACACCTGAATTGGATTTACAAGGAAGCGGTAGTTTGAATGTAAATGGACAAATCAGAAGAAGTGCTGCCATCGTAACAGGTGTATTGAGTTACAAACAATCAGGAACGAGTGCGGTTTTAATTCGTGGAAGAAATCACCTCGCAACAAGAGCAAAGCTGGAAGTAGCCAATACGGGTAGCATTTTTAATATGTCAGGAACATCAACCTTAATTATTCAATCAGGAAATGGAACAACCTTTTTTGATTTGTATTT